>JAAZLF010000632.1 GCA_012799425.1 Actinomycetales bacterium
CGGTCCGTCGAGGCGGCCGTAGCCGTCGACCACCTCGACCCCGGCCTCGAGCAGGCTGGCGCGGATGTCCGAGGACTGCGCCGCCGCGAGGTCGCGGACCCTCCTGTTGACCGCTGCGAGGTCGACGTTGAGGGTATGCGCGGTGGGGGCAGCGCCGGTGTCCGCGTCACGGATCCCCAGCTGCTGGGAACCGGCGACCTGGTCGAGGACGTCCGCGGTGGCGATGAGGGTCTTGGAGGGCACCACGTCGGTGAGCACGGCCGCTCCTCCGAGGCCGCGCCCCTCGATCAGCACGGTCGAGGCGCCGTGGCGGGCAGAGGTCAGGGCGGCCTCGTAGCCGCCGGGGCCGCCGCCGATGATCACCACCCGGGTGCGGTCACCGGCGCTGGTGACCCGTCGGGGGTCCGAGGGAAGGGCTGTGCTGGGATCGCTCACCCTGCCATTGTGGCAAAGGCCGACCGGTCAGGGGCCGGTTCCGGCACCCTGCCCACGCCGCGCGGGCGGGCTTCCCAGCGCGCCGTGATGTGCCGCGTCCCGAGCGGTGCTCCGCCTCTGTCGGGGCCACGGGCAGGGCGCGTCTGCGCTACCTTCGGTCCATGACTGATACCGCATCCGACCCGTACCAGCTCGCCCGCGACGCCGCCGCTGCGATCGCCGAGGCCAGCGGTGCCCCCACTCACGACCTCGCCCTCGTGCTCGGCTCGGGATGGGCCGGCGCCGCGGACCTGATGGGAGAGACGATCTGGCAGGCCGACGCCACCTCGATCCCCGGCTTCCGCCCGCCGGCGGTGGCCGGCCATGTCGGGACCCTGCGCTCGATCCGTGTCGAAGGCACCGGCGCGCGGGCGCTCGTGCTCGGCGCGCGCACGCACTTCTACGAGGGCGCCGGCGTGGACGCCGTCGTCCACGGCGTGCGCACCGCAGCCGCGGCCGGGGCCCGCACCATGGTGCTGACCAACGGCTGCGGCGGGATCGACCCGTCGTGGGCGCCCGGCACCCCGGTGCTGATCCGCGACCAGATCAACTTCACCGGCGCCACTCCCCTGGTGGGCGCGAACTTCGTGGATCTCACGGATCTGTACACCCCGGCGCTGCGCCAGATCGCCCGGGACGTCGACCCGAGCCTCGACGAGGGCGTGTACATGCAGTTCTCCGGGCCGAGCTACGAGACCCCGGCCGAGGTGCAGATGGCCAAGGCCGTGGGGGCTGACCTGGTGGGCATGTCCACCGCCCTCGAGGCGATCGCGGCCCGTGAGGCGGGGCTGGACGTGCTGGGCATCTCCCTGGTCACCAACCTCGCCGCCGGGATCAGCGAGCAGGCGCTCAGCCACGAGGAGGTGCTCGAGGCCGGCCGCGACGCCGGGCCCCGGATCTCCCGACTGCTCGCCGAGACGGTCCGCCGCCTCACGGATGCCACGGCATGAGCATGGGTCCCTCCCTGCGTGCGCGCGTCCAGGACTGGCTGCGGGACGATCCCGACCCCGCCACCCGTGCCGCGCTCGAGAACCTGCTCGAGCAGGCCGAGGCAGGAGCCGCCGCAGCGCGCGAGGAGATCGCCGATGCCTTCTGCGCCGATCTGCAGTTCGGCACCGCCGGGCTGCGTGGGGCGATGGCGCCGGGCCCGAACCGGATGAACCTCGCCGTGGTCTCCCGGGCCGCCCGCGGGCTTGCGGACCATCTGCGCCTGGACGTGGGCCTGGAGAGGCCACGGGTGGTGATCGGCTACGACGCCCGGCACGGCTCCCACGACTTCGCCCGACGCTCCGCGGAGATCATGACGGCGGCCGGATGCCGGGTGCAGCTGCTCGAGCGCTTCGGTCCCACCCCGCTGGTGGCCTTCGCCGTCCGGCATCTGGAGGCCGACGCCGGCGTCGTGGTGACCGCCTCCCACAATCCGCCTGCCGACAACGGCTACAAGGTCTACCTGGGCGGGCGGGCGGCCGAGCCCGAGGGGCGCGGCGTGCAGATCGTGCCGCCGTCCGATGCGCAGATCGCCGCCCGCATCTCGGCCGTCGGCCCGGTGCGCGATATCCCGGTCGCGGAGTCCGGCGTGGAGCTGCTCGGCGATCAGCTGAGAGAGGATTACCTCGCGGCGATCACCGCGCTGCCGGACCCGCAGAGCCCGCGGGAGGTGCGGATCGTGCACACGGCGATGCACGGCGTGGGCACCGAGACGGCGCTGGCCGCTCTCGACCGCGCCGGGTTCACCGACGTGCACACGGTGGCGAAGCAGGCGGACCCCGACCCCGACTTCCCCACCGTCGCCTTCCCCAACCCCGAGGAGCCGGGCGCGATCGATCTCGCTCTCGACCTGGCCCGCACCCTCGAGGCCGATGTGGTGATCGCCCACGACCCCGATGCGGACCGCTGTGCGGCGGCCGTGCATGATGCGCACCGCGGCGCCTGGCGCATGCTCACCGGCGACGAGCTGGGCGTGCTGCTGGGAGATCATCTGGTGCGCCGGCACGGCTATCGCGGCGTCCTGGCCCGCTCGATCGTCTCGAGGCGCTGGCTGGCGTCGGTCGCGGAGCGCTCCGGCATGGAGGCTGCCGCGACGCTGACCGGATTCAAGTGGATCACCCGCGCCCCGGGCATCGTCTACGGCTACGAGGAGGCGATCGGCTACTGCGTGCAGCCAGAGGTGGTGCGGGACAAGGACGGCCTCTCCGCGGCGCTGATGGTCGCCGAGATGGCCGCGGCGGCGAAGGCCGAGGGCACGACGCTGATCGGCCGGCTCGATGAGCTGGCCGCAGAGCACGGGCTGTTCTCGACCTCGCAGCTGTCGATCCGGGTCGAGGATCTGTCGCTGATCGGAGCGATGATGGAGCGGCTGCGCGGGACGCCTCCCGCGACGCTGCTGTCCTCCCCCGTGACCACGAACCAGGACCTCTCCCAGGGTTCGGTGGAGACCACAGGGCTGCCGCCCACCGAGGGGGTGCTGCTGCTGAGCGAGGACGACACCCGTGTCGTGGTGCGCCCCTCGGGCACCGAGCCGAAGCTCAAGTGCTACCTCGAGGTGGTCTCGCAGATGCCCGTCGGCGCCACGGCGTCACAGATCGGCGAGGTCCGTGCGAGGGCCGAGGAGCGTCTCGACGCGCTGAAGGACGAGCTGCGCCTCGTGCTCGGCGCCGACTGATCCCCCTCCGCCCACGGAGGGCACCACCACGCCGGGGCCCTCCGCAGGCGGTGCTCAGCACCGCCTGCGGACGCGCTGCCCGAGGATCAGTACCCCGTGCCGGTGCCGCCCTCGAGGATGGCCTTCGAGGAGGACAGGCCCAGGCGGCTCGCACCCGCTGCCACCATCGCCTCGGCGGCCTCACGGGTGCGGATCCCGCCGGAGGCCTTGACGCCGAGGCGGTCTCCGACGGTGCTGCGCATGAGCTGCACGGCGTGCTCGCTCGCCCCACCGGCGGGGTGGAAGCCGGTGGAGGTCTTCACGAAGTCTGCGCCGGCGCGCTCGGCCGCCTCGCAGACCCCGACGATCTGCTCGTCGCTGAGGGCGGCGGATTCGATGATCACCTTGAGCACCACGGGCGACTTCGCCACATCGCGCACCGCGCGGATCTCGCGCTCGACAGCCTCGAAGTCCCCGGAGCGGGCCAGGCCCACGTTCAGGACCATGTCGATCTCGTCGGCACCCTTGCTCACGGATTCCCGTGCCTCGAAGGCCTTGGCCTCGGCAGAGTGCTGCCCGGAGGGGAACCCGCAGACGGTCGCGACCTTCACGGTGGTCGCGACCGGGAGCATCGAGGGTGACACGCAGATGGAATAGGTGCCGAGCTCCTCGGCCTCGCGGGCGAGCGCGGCGACGTCGGCCGGGGTTGACTCGGGCTTGAGCAGGGTGTGGTCGATGAGAGAGGCGAGCTGGGCGCGGTCGAGAGTGGTCATGGTCAGATCTTGACAGACCGGAGGTGCCCTCCGCACCCGTGGCGGCCTCGCCCAGGCCACGATCATCCCCACCCCCGAACCTCTCTACCTGTGTGATAGGTTGTCCGAGATCGGCGCAGCGTGGCGGGAAGGCCGCGCGTGGCGCCCCCACCCGCCCAGGTCCTGAGGAGAACCGTCGATGTCGACGCCCACACCCCCACCGAGCACCCCCGCGAGCGCGCCGCACGTGACCACTCTCGGGGCCGACGTCGACCCCTACCGGATCGACGGCTCGCTGATCGCCGAGCCGCCCCGCGATCTCAGAGGCAAGCTCCGCTTCCTCGGCCCGGGCATGATCACCTCCGCCGCCGTGGTCGGTTCCGGCGAGCTGCTCACCGCGACGGCTCTCGGCGCTCAGGTCGGCTTCATGCTGCTCTGGCTCGTGCTGGTCTCGACCTTCCTCAAGGTATGGGTCCAGATCGAACTGGCCCGATGGTCGATCTCCACCGGCCGAGTGGCGCTGGACGGCTACAAGGACGTGCCCCCGAAGATCGCCGGCCGCGGCTGGATCTCCTGGCTCGTGCTGCTGATGTTCCTGCAGTTCTTCATCGGCCAGGCCGGAGTCATCAGCGCCTCAGCGTTCGCCTTCAGCACGCTCCTCCCGATCGGCCCGGACCCCTACTCGCTGCTGTCGATCGGCGTGTGGGTGGCCGTCCTCGTGGTCGTCGCGATCGCCATCCATGCCGCGAACCGGTACGCGATCGTCGAGAACCTCTCCACCGTGCTGGTGCTGCTGGTGACCGCTTTCGCGATCACCATGGTGTTCCTGCTGGGCGGCACCGAGTTCGCCTGGAGCCTCGCCGACCTCGGCGACGGCATGCGGTTCCAGATCGCCGCCGGCGCCTTCGGCGTGGCGCTGGCGATGTTCGGCATGACCGGCGTGGGCGCAGGTGAGACCACCGCCTACACCTACTGGGTCGTCGAGAAGGGCTATGCGGCCTGGACCGGCCCCAATGACGGTTCGGAGGGCTGGGTCGCGCGGGCCCGCGGCTGGATCTCCGTGATGAAGGTCGACGCCTGGGTCTCCTGGGTCATCTACACGGTCTCGACCGCCGCGTTCTACATCCTCGGTGCCGCCGTGTTGCATCCCCAGGGTCTCGTGCCCGAGGGCAATGACGTCATGCTCACCATCTCCTCGATCTTCGACTCGGCCGTCGGCCGCTGGGGCGGGGCGCTGTTCCTCATCGGTGCCGGCCTGGCCCTGTTCAAGACGATCCTGGCCAATGTGCCGAGCCTCGGGCGCCAGGTGGGACACACCCTTGCGATCTTCGGCGCGTACGACTGGGACGATCAGCGGGCACGCATCCGCTGGCAGCGCGTCATCATGATCATCCTGCCGATCTGCTGGGGAGTGCTCGGCACGGCGGTCTCCTCTCCCCTGGCGCTGGTGATCATCGCTGGCATCCTCAATGCGATCTTCCTCATCGGCGCCGCAGTGGCGACCCTCTACCTCTCCTACACCCAGACCGACCCACGGATCCGGGATGGCGCGGCCACCACGGTGATGCTGTGGCTCTCGGCGATCGCGATCACGGTCGTCGGCATCTATGGTCTGTTCAACGCGTTCTGATGCCCGCCGCGTCCCGGACCCTGCAGGTCGAGATGCCCTTCCCCCAGGAGAAGACCATGGATGTGCTCGGGGCCACCGCTTGGAAGCACCTCACCTCACCCTCCCCCGACGGAGAACGGCTGACCCGTGAGTCGCTCGCCGACCGCGCCCGTGAGGCCGTGCTGGGCCTGATCGACGAGGAGGACCTCGGCGCCGGGGACGCATTGCCATCGACCGGCACCCTCGCCGAGCGGTTCGGGGTCTCCCGCACCGTGATCCGCGAAGCCCTCAGCGCGCTCGCAGCCCTGGGGATCGTCGAGGTCAGCAACGGCCGCAGCGCCACAGTGCGGCCTCCCGACGCGGAGCTGGTGCGCTTCTACCTCGCCCGCGCCATCCACGAGTCCCGGGACGACAGCTTCACCACGCTGATGGACGTGCGCGGCCCGCTCGAGGTGCGCGCCGCGCACCGGGCCGCCGAGCGGTTCGCGGAGGAGGCCGACGAGCCGTCCGAGGGGAGGCGGAGCCTCGAGCGCCTGCGCGGTGAGCTCGGCGAGGCGCTGCCCGACTCCTCCCGGTACCCGCTCCTGGACCTGCAGCTGCACCAGGAGATCGCACGTCTGAGCGGGAACCGAGCGCTCGAGGGCCTGCTCGAGGCCGTGAGCGTCCCGTTGTTCCGCGCGATGCGGGACGTGCGCGCCGCCCGTGATCTGCAGGGCACTGTCGGCGCGGAGCATGCCGATCACCTGGGGATCATCGATGCGATCCTCGCCGGGCGCCCCGAAGCCGCCTCGAAGGCGATGGCCCAGCACATGCGCGCCGTGGAGAGCTTCGAGATCGTCCGCTGACGCTCTGCAGCCCGCACCCTCCTGAGACCCTCGACCACTGCCACCACCGACCTGAAAGGCCCCACCCATGCGTGCACTGGAGATCCACGGCACCGGCGACCTCCGCATCGTCGACCGCACCGCCGCCGACCCCGCCCCCGGCCAGGTCCAGATCGCGGTCGAATGGGGCGGCATCTGCGGCTCCGACATCGCGTACTGGCGCCACGGCGTCTCCGGCACCGCAGTGATGTCCCATCCCTTCGTGCTGGGACATGAGGTCTCCGGTCGGGTGCTGCGTCTCGGGGCAGACGTCAGCGGTCTGAGCGAAGGACAACCGGTCACCGTCCATCCCGCCCGCACCACCGGGCCGCTGCCCGAGCGCCTGGCCGGGCGGGACAACCTCCACCCCCGTCTGACCTACCTCGGCTCCGCCGCGCAGGAGCCGCACACGGACGGCGGCTTCGCCGAGGTGATCACCGTCGGCGCCGAGCAGGTGGTCCCATTGCCGGAAGGTCTGGACACCCGTCGCGCCGTGCTCGCCGAGCCGCTGGGCGTGGCGATCCATGCGGTGCGCCGTGCGGGTGACGTCGAGGGCGCGCACGTGCTGGTGGCCGGCTGCGGGCCCGTCGGCCTGCTGGTGGTCCTCGCCGCCCGCGCCGCCGGCGCCGCGCGCATCACCGCGGTGGACCCGGCCGTCCCGGCGCGGGAGCGTGCCCTCTCGATCGGGGCCGACGAAGCGCTCGAGACCGCCGCGGGCATGCCTGAGACGATCACCGTCGCCTTCGAGGCCTCGGGCGCGCCAGCCTCGCTGGATGCGATCTTCCGTTCGATCACCCGCGCCTCGGTGGTGGTGCAGGTGGGCAACCTCCCGCCCTCCCCCGTGTCGGTGACGCTGGGACCGGTGGTCTCCAAGGAGATCGACTACCGCGGCACCTACCGCTTCGTCAGCGAGATCGAGGACGCGGTGCGACTGCTGGCAGGCACCGCTCTCGCCGACCACGTGATCAGCCACGTCCATGACCTCGAGGACTCCCTCGCCGCGTTCGAGACGCAGGTGTCCGATCCCACCAGCAGCAAGGTGGTGCTGCGGATCTCCTGAGCGAGGCGCAGCGAGGGCGCTGACCTAGACTGGACGGCCGTGACCTCCCCCCTCCCGTCCTCCCGGGCCCCGCGCCGTATCGTCCTGCTCGTCGGCCCCTCGGGCAGCGGGAAGGGCGAGCTGTCCCGCCGCTCCGGCCTGCCCGTGCTCGCGCTGGACGAGTTCTACCGCGACCTCGACGAGCCGGGTCTCCCCCGCCGCTACGGCATCGTGGACTGGGACGATCCCGCCTCCTGGGACGGCGAGGCGGCCCTCGAGGCGCTCACCTCGCTCGCCCACGACGGCGCCGCCGAGGTGCCCGTCTACTCGATCTCGGTCTCGCGCCGTCAGGGGATGCGGCGGCTCGAGACGGGGGATGCCCCGCTGCTCATCGCCGAGGGCATCTTCGCCGCCGAGCTGATCGCGCCGCTCGCGGCCGCCGGTCTGCTGGCCGATGCGATCGTGCTGCGACGGCCCGTCCCGCTGGTGTTCGCCCTGCGGCTGGCGCGGGATCTGCGCGAGCGACGCAAGCCGCCGCACACCCTGCTGTGGCGGGGCTGGTCGCTGGCACGGGCACAGCGTGCCGACATCGCGCGCTGGACCGCAGCAGGCATGCGGCCCGAGGGCCTGCACCGCGGCACCGACCGGGTGCGGCGCCTGACCGGTTGCGCCGAAGCCTCCCAGCACCTGCGGGCACGGACCCCGCACCACGCTGTCCTGCGGATCACCGCGGTGTGCTTCCTGCGCGAGGGAGCGCACGGCACCGAGGTGCTCGCTGTGCGCAAGCGGGGCACCGGCTCGTACATGCAGGTCGGAGGGAAGCTCGAGGAGGGTGAGAGCGCGCTCGATGCCGCGCTGCGGGAGGTCCACGAGGAGCTCGGGGTGGAGCTGGCCGCAGAGGACCTCACGCGGCTCGGCGACTTCGAGGCCAGCGCCGCCAATGAGCCGGACACCCTGGTCCGCTCCACGGTCTGGACCACCCGCGCTCGCCTGCCCGAGGACCTCGCCGTGCGTGCGGAGCTCGCCGAGCACCGCTGGGTCCGCCTCGACGCGCCCGTCTCCGGTGCGCGGCTGGCCCCGCTGATGGTCGAGCACATCTTCCCGGCGCTGCGCGCTCTGTGAGCACGCAGGCCCGTGAAGAGAGGACGGCGCCGGGTCCCCTGTCGGGGGCCC
>JAAZLF010000633.1 GCA_012799425.1 Actinomycetales bacterium
CCCGCCCCGCCCGGCCATGTCGCCCGAGCTGCGTGAGGTCTATGCGGCACTGCTCGAGCGGGCCCCCGAGAACCGGATCGAACCGGACCTCTCGCGCATCACGCGCGTGATGGAGCTGATGGGTGACCCGCAGAACTCCTACCGGTCCATCCGCATCGCCGGCACCAACGGCAAGACCACCACCGCCCGGATCCTCGAGCGGATCCTGCGCGAGGCCGGGCTGCGCACCGGCCGCACCACCAGCCCGCACCTGCGCTCTCCCGTGGAGCGGATCGCGATCGACGGCGCCTCGATCGACGAGGAGGGCTTCACCCAGGCCTACCGCGACGTGGAGCCGTTCGCGGCGATCGTCGACGCCGAGCAGGAGGCCGCCGGGGGCGTGCGGCTGACCTACTTCGAGTACCTCACCGCGATGGCCTTCCAGGCCTTCGCCTCCGCCCCGGTGGACGTGGCCGTGGTCGAGACCGGCCTCGGCGGCACCTGGGACGCCACCGGCGTCGTGGATCCCGATGTCACGGTCATCACACCGATCTCCCTGGACCACCAGGACTACCTCGGCGAGACGATCGCCGAGATCGCGGGGGAGAAGGCCGGGATCCTCACCGCGGACGCCACCGCGGTGATCGCCTCCCAGTCCTACGAGGACGCGGCCGACGTGCTGCGCGAGCGGATCGCCGAGCTCGGCACCGAGGCGGCGGTCGAGGACCAGCAGATCGGGGTGCTCTCGCACACACCCGGCGTCGGCGGGCAGATGCTGACCCTCCAGGGCATCGCCGGACGCTACGAACAGGTCTTCCTCTCCCTGCTCGGCGAGCATCAGGCGCGCAACGCCTTGCTGGCCGTCGCCGCGGCCGAGGCGCTGCTCGGTGACGGCGGCACCGTCCTGGACGGTGAGCTGCTGGGAGCGGCGCTGGCGAGCGTGACCTCGCCGGGGCGCGCCGAAGTGGTGCGCCAGGCGCCGACCGTGCTGCTGGACGCCGCCCACAACCCCGCCGGTGCGATGACGCTGGTCGAGACCGTCCGCGAGAACTTCCGCTTCACCCGTACCGTCGGCCTGATCGGCATCCTGCAGGAGAAGGACGCCGCCGAGATCCTCGATGTGCTCGAACCGCTCCTGGACAGCGTGGTCATCACCCAGTCGAGCTCGCCGCGCGCGATCCCCGCCGACCGCCTGGCCGACCTCGCCCGGGACGTCTTCGACGACGAGGAGCGGGTGCTCGAGCAGGCGAGCCTGCCCGATGCGATCCAGACCGCCGTCGACCTCGCAGAGGAGGGCGGCGACCAGTTCGGCGGCGTGGTGGTGGCGGGCTCGATCACACTGACCGCCGAGGTCCGCGCCCTGCTCGGCGTCCCCGAGGAGGAATGAGCATGGACCTGGACCTCACGCCCTCGCCCCGCCCCCACGGCGCGCAGCGGATGTTCTCGGCCACGATCCTCGTGATCGAGGCGTTCGTGGTGTTCTTCGTCGTGCTGGCGGCCCACCAGCTGGTTCCCCAGGACCGCGTCCTGACGTGGTCCTGGGGGCTGCTCACCGTGCTCGCCCTGGTGCTGTGCTCCGGCATGCTGCGGCGCGGCGCGTGGCCGTACTGGTGCGGCCTCGCCCTGCAGGTGCCGGTGGTGCTGCTCGGCCTGCAGCTGACCCCGATGTGGGTGGTGGGCGCCGGCTTCGCCGCCCTGTACGCCTACGGCGCCTTCAAGGGCCATCAGCTCGACCGGGAGAAGGACGCCGTGGACGCCGCGGTGCACGAGACGCGGGCACGGGACGAGCAGGGCCCGACGGGCTGAGCCGGGCCGCGGCGGTGCGGGCGGCCGTGCCTGCTCCGCGGTGCCGGACCTCGCCGGATCCGTGGGTACCCTGGTGCCATGACCGCACAGCGCACACTCGTCCTGCTCAAGCCCGATGCCGTCCAGCGCGGCCTGCGAGGGGAGATCCTCCGCCGCATCGAGGCGAAGGGCTACGGGATCCTCTCCCTCACGCAGCGCACCGCGACCTCCGCGGAGCTCGCCGCCCACTACGCCGAGCACGAGGGCAAGCCCTTCTACCCCGGCCTGGTGGAGTACATGGGCTCCGCCCCGCTGGTCGCCCTGGTCGCGGAGGGTGTGAACGTGATCCCCGGCTTCCGCTCCCTGGCCGGTGCCACCAACCCCACCGAGGCCGCCCCCGGCACCATCCGCGGCGACCTGGCTCGCGAGTGGGACCTGCCCGTCATCCAGAACCTCGTGCACGGCTCGGACTCCGAGGAGTCC
>JAAZLF010000634.1 GCA_012799425.1 Actinomycetales bacterium
CCTAGCTGTCCCGGTGGTGGAACGCGGTGGGGTCGAGAGCGGAACTGGGCTCCTCGACCAGGCGGCACCGGCGCCGGCCTCAACGAGCTCAGCGCTCCTGCCGTGCGTGACACGCCGCGGGGGCACGGATGGCTCAGAGTCTTGCTTCTCGGGGAGTGTTGCCAGCAGGCTCCTGACGCTTCTGGAGGTCACAGAGGTGGGTACTTGCGGCAAGGTGGCCGAGTGCCGCTTCATCGTGTGAACTCAACCCCTCCACGAACGAGGGATTGCCGCACCGCTGCCGGTGAGCCGCCCGAGTACGATCCGGACATGCCGGAGCTGGAATTCTCTCGCGGCCGCTGGCTGCCCAGCGTGCTCCGCGTCAATGGACGACTACGCCTCGAGATCCTCGGCGGTGCCGATGGTCTCGGTAGCGTGCGGCGGTTCACGGTCCCCGTCTCCGAGCAGCACGTCGCACGGATCCGCGACGATCTGCCTCGGCACGTGCTGGCGCGTGCCGCACTGATACCGCTTTGCTACGCGGCCGGAAGCCTGAAGCCTCTCGACGAACCCGCGGCGGTCCGGCTGCTGGATACGGTTCTATACGGTGACGAGGCCGAGCTCGATGCCGTCTTCCGGGCCGTTTCCTGGGACAGCAGGTGCGCACTGATCGCGCACGGCGCGAACCCGGCGCTCCTTGACGCGGGCAAGATGCTTGCCGCGGCGCGGTCGGTGTCGGCGGTGCCCTCGTGGGACCGCGTCCGCGAGTACATGGAGAGCCAGCAGCCTCCCGGGGCAGATTCGGGGCCACTGCGCCATTGACCAACATGAGAGGGACGAATTGTTGGACCGCATGAGCGCGGGGCGGCGATGTAGTGTGGTGCTGATCATGTTGTATTCCATGGAGAGGCTGAGTCTTGGGGCACGCTGTCCGCGATGACCGCATCAATATCGAAGAGCTCGAGGACAGTCGGGAACAGAGAAGAGAACGGATCCGTCGGGACCGTCGGCGAGTCATCGAGTCTTTAGCTCGGGTTGATGCGGATCCGGCGTCCGGAGCTGCGGCTCTGGGAAGATCCGTGGCGGATGCTCCCGGGCTGTGCCGCAGTCACACGACCTATTTCAGCCGTTCCTATGCGGCGGGCGTGCCGGTTTCGGAGCTGGCGGGTCTGTGCGATGCATGGTGCGAGGACCTGGCGATCTCGCTGAGGCTGCAAAGCGTGATGACCGGGGCTGATCCGGATCTCAGAGCTATATTCCAGGACAGGACCATCCACCGAGGGGCGATCGATCTCGCAGTGATCGCGACGAGCCTCGGGCGTGCGGATGTCGCGACGACCGTGCTGTCTCATCCTTCTGTGGTGGCACTGCCTTCACGGGTCCTCGACGCACTTGCGGTCATCCATGGAATACCGCGCGCGGTGAGCGAGAGAGATGACCTGTCCCGGGCGTACGAGGGCTGGTTGAAGGTGGGAAACGCTGCACGCGGCCGCCGGCAGACCGCGTTCGAACGCTATGTGCGCCGCTGGCGCGCGGACAACGAGAAGTTTCGTGGACTGACGCCGCGTGACAGCGAGTTCTTCACCGGCGACTGGGCGTTCGAGGCGGTCATCCTGGCACAGGCGTTCGGGCTCGACGACGAGCCGGTGCGTGACGTGCCGGAGTACCCCGTGGATCTCGCCGATCACGCGCGCGACGTGGGAGCCCTACGACTGGTCGATGACGTCCGCCTGCCCGGTCCGTTCAAGAAGCCCGCACCACAGAAGGTCATCGACCCGGAAGTGGCCCGCGAGCCGGTCGCGCTGTCGTCGGGGAGCGTCTCGCGCGCTGACGTTGCGGCACTGGTGACCCCGGTCGGTGGCGACCTGCTGGACACGAGGAGTGACAGCGCGCTCGTCGACGCCGCAGTCGAGGCGGGGACCTTGCTGGTCATCGATTGGAAGGGCCTGGAGCCCAAGGACACAGGCGAGATGTTGCAGTCGGCGTGTCGGGATCTGGGCATCTCGGTCCCGGGCCGCGTGCCGTGGAAGGCGACGATGACCGTGTTGAACGGCATGCAGAAGTTCGATGAGTGGTTGGGCGCCACTGGCGCGCGTCTCGTCGCGTTCGATCTCGATTCCGACGACCTGCTTGTCGCTCCTGTGCTCGCCGCCGATCACGAGGGGTTCGCCGACCAGGCGAGCGACACGATCCGAGTGCGTTCCGTCGAGCAGCTCATCGCCGACGAAAGATAGCCGCATCTCTCGGCTCCCTCTTGCTGCAGGTCTCGCGAGTGAGGCCCGTGGCAGTGCCCGGAAGCAGCCGCTCAGGAAGCACATGCAGCGTGAAACGGCCGCCGCGATCACGCCGCTGAGGGCAGCATGAGCATCGTCGAGGTGGAGGGCCGCCTGATCTGCGAGAGCGACGAGGAGGTCGAGGCCGTGCTGCGTCACCTGCCGCGGCACATCGAGCTCACTCGCGCGGAGCCTGGGTGCTTCCGCTTCGATGTGGAGCAGGCTGCTGACCCGTACGTGTGGACCGTCTTCGAGAAGTTCGTGAGCCGGGCAGCGTTCGAGAGGCAACAGGCGCGCGTGGGCGCGAGCGGCTGGGGTCGGGCCACGGCCGGCATCAAGCGGGACTACGTCATCTCGTACGGGGACCGGTAGACGCGCCAGTGGGCTGCGGAACCTTGCGCGGGCGCGACGCGCAGAAGAGAAGCGCCGCCGGGTCCTCGCGCTGGCACCTGAGGCCGGTCAGGCCGTGGCGCGGGCCGTACCGGCGTAGAGGAGCACGACAAGAGGCTCGGGCTCGCCGTCGAGAAGGATCGTCATCTCCCGCGATCCGGCCCGGGTCATGCCCTGCTTCTCATAGAACCCGTACGAGCAGCGGGTGTCGGTGAAGAGGTAGAAGTCGTCGCGGCCGTGCTCGCGCAGGTGCGCGAGGAACCGCTGGTAGAGCGACGTGCCGATGCCGGTTCCGCGGGTCTCGGCGCTGACGGCGAAGAGGGTGAGCTCGTCGGTCGTGGGCACGGTGACGGACTTCTTGAGCTGTGCATAGACACGGTTCGATGCGAAGAACTGGAGCAGGGAGCGGTGCTCGTTGATGCCGATGACGGCGAGCTTGAGCATGCTCCACGCGGAGACCAGGTGGTGACGCCATCGGCCGGGCAGGCGGGGCCGGCCGTGGATGCGGCCCATGATCACGCCGACCACCTGGCCGTTCATCTCGGCGACCTGGGCCCAGGTGCTCGCTGCCAGGACGGTCCGCAGGTACACCTCCTTCGCGTCGTCGAGCAGGCGCGGCGCCTTGACCCAGCGGGAGATGGCGAAGGCCTCGTCGACCAGGTGCTTGACGGTCTCGGCGTCACCGGGGGCGTAGTCGCGATAGATGATCGAGGGTGTTGTGGTCGAGTCGGTCATCGGGTCTCTCCTTGAGGGCGGGTCATTGATGCCAGCAGTCCGGCGAAGGTCGCCAGGGCGTCGCGGACTCGCTGTCCGTCGCGGTGGCTCAGCCAGGCGGCGGCCATCCCGTCGAGCGTTGCCATGACGAGGTCGGCGATCGCTCGTCGGTTGCCGACGAACTCGAACCCGGCCTCGTTCTCCAGGCGCTCGGCGAGTTCGAGCATCTTCCGGGAGTTCGCCTGTTCGGTGCGGTCCGCGTACAGCAGATCCGGGTCACGCTGCACGAGACCGGCCAGTTCGAACAGCACCAGCTGTGTTTCGGGATCCGACTCGATCTGCTCCCGGTACGCAACTTAGTGCCCGGACGCATGTGGTCAAAGCACCTGACCCGGTCCGGGCAGGCGCGGGGGTGAATCTTCGGGGCGCGGTGTCGAGCGGCGCGCTACGACGCGAGGCCAGTCCGGGGTGTGAGGTCGGGGGCGAGCGCTTCGCGCTCGTCGAAGACGAAGCATTCCCCGTCGTAGTGGTCCGCGCCGACGTGCTCGAAATAGCCGAGGATGCCTCCCTCGAGCTGCAGGGCGTCGACGCCCTCCTCGCGCAGGTAGATCGTGGCCTTCTCGCATCGGATCCCCCCGGTGCAGAAGCTCACCACCGTCTTGTCCGCGAGCGCCTCGCGATGGGCGGATGCCGAGTCGGGGAACTGCGTGAACCGTGCGATGCGCCAGTCCAGCGCGCCCTCGAACGTGCCGTAGTCGACTTCGAACGCGTTGCGTGTGTCGAGCATGACGACCTCGCGGCCGTCGTCGTCGTGCCCCTGATCGAGCCAACGCTTCAGGGTGCGCGGCGCGACCGCCGGCGCACGCTCCTCGATCGGGCGGATCGTCGGGTGGTCCATGCGGATGATCTCGCGCTTGAGCTTGACGAGCATCTTGCGGAAAGGCTGCTGCGCCGACCAGCTCTCCTTGGTGGTCAGGCCGGTGAAGCGCGGGTCCTCGCGCAGCTGGTCGACGTATCCGCGCAGCGCCTCCGCATCGCCCGCGAGGAACATGTTGATGCCCTCCTCGGCCAGGAGGATCGTGCCCTTGAGGCCGACTGCGTTCGCGCGTTCGCGCAGCACGGGGCGCAGCTGTTCACGATCGGCGATCGGAGTGAACAGGTAGGCAGAGATGTTGAGGACGGATTCCACGGAGCGAGCCTATCGAAGGGCGGTTGTGGGGGTCATGGGTGCCGCAGGGCGATGACGGGCGGCCGTGTCCCACGCGGAGGAGCTGGGAAGCAGGTCTGGTGCGGGTGCCGTCCCGCACCTATAGTGAAGTTATCTTCACGTCAAGATAAACGGGAGGCGGAGATGAGGCTCCATCACGTGCAGGTGTCCATGCCCCGTGGCGAAGAGCGTGAAGCGCGGCGCTTCTATGCACAGGCGCTCGGGCTGAGGGAGGTCCCGAAGCCGCCCGCGCTCGCGGGGCGCGGCGGCTGTTGGTTCCGCGGGTACGACGGCGAGGTCATCACCAGTGAGATCCACCTGGGGGTCGAGGAGCCGTTCCGTTCGGCGGTGAAGGCCCACCCCGGCCTCGTCTGCCGCACGCTGGAGGAGCTGGAGGCGACGGCCGAGCGCATCCAGCGCGGAGGCTACGAGCTCTCCTGGGCGGAGCGGGACACCTTCGAGGGCTTCCTCCGGTTCCACGCACGGGACGGCTTCGGGAACCGGGTCGAGGTGATGACGCCCGATGCTGACCCATCCACCCATCCCGCTGAAATGATGAGAGGGTGAGAGCGCAGGCCAGGCCCATCCAGACCATAGGAGATCCAGTCATGAGCTTCACCGTCTACCTCTCCGGCGAGATCCACACCGAGTGGCGCGCCGAGATCCAGCGCGGGGCCGAGGCCGCCGGGCTGGACGTGGTCTTCACCGCACCGGTGACCGACCATCCCGCGAGCGACGCCGCCGGCGACCACCTGGGCGAGAACGACAGCCAGTTCTGGCGCGACCACCAGTCCGCCAAGGTCAACGCGATCCGCACCCGCACCCTGATCGAGCAGGCCGACATGGTCGTGGTCCGCTTCGGCGACAAGTACAAGCAGTGGAACGCCGCCTTCGACGCCGGCTACACCGCCGCGCTGGGCAAGCCCTACGTGACCCTCCACGACGCCGACATCATCCACCCGCTCAAGGAGGTCGACGCCGAGGCCCAGGCCTGGTGCACCACCACCGACCAGGTCGTGGAGACCCTGCGGTACGTGCTGAAGGCATGAGCTGCGCCCATCCCTGGGGCGCCGTGCGGGGCCGGTCGCTCCAGACCCCCTGACGTCAGGGGACGCCGGTGCCTGCCGTCCTCGCGGCCCGTTCTCCTCAGCGTTCCGGTGTCAAGGTCCGGGCATACTGCACCGCCCCGTTCGCGTCGACCAGCTCGACCGTGAACGACTCTCCCTGCGGGGCGATCTCGACCCGACCGAAGAACTGGCCGGTGCCGTCGCGCGGGGAACCCATCGCGGGCCCGGCCTTCTGGAAGTCGACCTCGGGCCCGAAGGTCCCGTCCATCTCGTTGGGGCCGAAGGAGCCGGCGTTGATCGGCCCGGCCACGAACTCCCAGAACGGCTCGAAGTCGGTGAACGCCGCGCGCTCGGGGGAGTAGTGGTGGGCGGCGCAGTAGTGGACGTCGCCGGTCAGGAACACCACGTTGCGGGTGCGCTGGCTCTTGATCCCGGACAGCAGCCGGGCGAGCTCGAGCTCGCGGCCCAGCGGAGCGCCGTCCTCGGCGTTGGCGATCGACTCCTGTCCGTCCCCGTCGGGGACGATGATGCCCAGCGGAAGGTCGGCGAGGATCACCTTCCACGTCGCCTGCGACCTCCGCAGCCCCTTGAGCAACCACTGCAGCTGCTCCTCCCCGAGGATCGCGGTGGCCTGCTGCTCGAGCCCGTCGGTGTTCTCGCCCTTGTGGGTGCGCATGTCCAGCACGAACACGTCCAGATCCGGGCCGCGCTCGAAGCGGCGGTAGATGCGCTCGGGCTCGAAACCGGTGCCATGGGACAGGGTGCGCCCGTCGGCG
>JAAZLF010000635.1 GCA_012799425.1 Actinomycetales bacterium
GTGCTCTCGGGCCGCGGGCCCGCCGAGCTCGTGCGGCGCACCACCAGCGACGGGGCCACCGCGACATCCCGTGCCGGGCCCTCGTGGCCGGAGACGCGCTCGACGAGGAACTGCGCGGCGAGCGCGCCGAGCCGATCCGAGTTCGGATCGACGCTGGTCAGCTGGGAGACCCCCGAGGAGGCGAGAGAGGTGTTGCCGTATCCGGCCACCGCGAGCTCCTCGGGGACGTCGAACCCGGCATCGCGGGCGGCGGAGAGGAGCCCGACCGCGGTGACGTCGTTCGCGCAGGTCACTGCGGTGGGGACGCGGCTGCCGCGCAGCAGCATCGACCCGGCGGTCTGCCCGACCTGCTCGGTGAAGTCGCCGGGCTCCACCCGTGCGGACTCGCCCAGGCCGTGACGTTCCATCGCCTTGCGGAAGGCCTCCGCCCGCTCGCGTGCCACTGCAGCGCCGACGCCTCCGATATGCGCGACCTCGCGGTGTCCGAGGCTGACCAGGTGGTCGACCAGCAGGCCCTGCCCCACCTCGTCGTCGATGCGGACGGTGTCGAAGCGACCGATGTACTCCTTCGAGCAGCCGATGCCGACCACGGGACGGTTGCCGGCGGCTTCGAGCACGCTGTCCATGTCAGCGAGGTCGGAGATCATCAGGAAGCCGTCCACACCGAGGTGGACCAGGTTCTCGATCGCATCGGTGTCCGCGGCGACGGGGTACTCGGGCACCCGCCGGCGGGTCGGGACGACCACGGCCGTGCGCCCGGTCGCGGTCAGCTCGATGCGGATCGCACGCACCAGATCCGAGATCCACGTGTTCCGCATGGTGTTGACCAGCACGGCGACAACTCCGCGGTGCTCGGTCTCCTCGCTGAGCTCCTCGAGCGGGAAGTCGAGCCGCTCGGCGGTCTCCCGGACGCGACGCATCATCTGCGGCTTGATCTCGTCGGATCCGCGCAGGGCGCGCAGCGCGACCGCGCTCGAGATGCCCAGGGAGTTCGCGACGTCACGCAGGGTGCCTCGCCCCTGGCCGTCGTCGCGCAGCTCCTCGGCGGTGCTCTGGACGTTCTCGACGACCTGACCGGTCGAGCCTTCGTCGTCGTGCGGAGCCGCGGAGTCGGAGGTGGGGTCGAGGGACCCCTCGGAAGAAGTGGCGTCACTGCTCATGGCTCCCATTGAACCGCATTCTCCGGCCGGATCCGCGCCGGTCCGCGGCGATGTACGTCGCAGATCGCACCGAAGCGGGGGTTTTCCCCCGGTGAAGCGGAGGGTGGGCACCGTAGGACTCGGTCCTTTCCCCCGCATAGTGTCGAGGCATGGACGACATCTCCGACCGGGGCGCTTCCCGTTCGAGCCCCCGCCTCTCCCCCGCCGCGCTGGCCTCCGTGGTCGTGGGCGGCCTGCTGCTGTGCAGCTGGTTCTGGATCAGCCTGGCCGTGCTCATCACCGGCCTGTCCTCGCTGCCGGCGCTCGGGGCAGGCCTGCTGCTGCTCCTGCCCTGGATGCTGGGGATGCAGCTGGCGGTGCGGGCGGAGCGGCGCCGGGCGGTGGCGATCCACCGGATCAGCGTGATCGTCCCTCCGCGCAGGCGCTCCCGGCGCAGCGGCGTCGGGGGCTGGCTGCAGAACCGCTGGTTCGAGCTCGGCACCGGGGCGTTCTGGAAAGGGGTGCTGCACCATCACCTCGCCATCCTGGTCACCGGCGCCTTCGCCGTGGCCTCCCTGCTGCTGCTGTGGCTCGGATGGTCCGGGTGGGAGACCGCGCTCGCCCACGGTCCGGTGGAGCTCGGGGAGCTGGAGCTGTCCCGCTGGGCCCTCGGCGTGATCGGCACCGTGTGCCTGCTGCTGGCCCTGCTGATGCTGGGGCTCGGAGCGCTGGCCGACAGGGGGCTGGCCCGGGGGTTGATCTCGGGCTCCGAGGATGACCTGCGCGGGCAGGTCGCCGAGCTGGCCGAGCGCCGACGGGGCGCGGTCGATGCGGCGGCCCAGGAGCGTCTGCGCATCGAACGCGATCTGCACGACGGCGTCCAGCCGCGGCTGGTGAACCTCGCGATGACGCTGGGGGTCGCGAAAGCCGCGATCCGACAGGATCCCGACCGTGCCGAGCGGCTGGTCGCCGAGGCGCATTCCGAGGCCAAGTCCGTCATGACGGATCTTCGGCAGCTCGCCCGAGGCATCCACCCGGCGATCCTCGAGGACCGTGGCCTGGACGCGGCGCTGTCCGCTCTGGCGGCACGGTCCCGCATCCCGGTGGGCCTCGATGTCCAGCTGCGCTCCGCGGACGCTCCACCCCTGGGCCGCGAGCTCGAGGCGGTGGCCTACTTCGTCGTGGCCGAGGCGCTGACGAACATCGCCAAACATGCCGAGGCCACGGCGGCGGGGGTCTCCGTCACCGCCGGCCCGGAGGTGCTGCGGGTGCGGATCGAGGACGATGGCCGCGGCGGCGCGCAGGTGCGTCGCGACGGGCAGTCGACCGGTCTGGCCGGCCTGACCGATCGCGTCCGCGCCACGGGCGGCCACCTCGATGTGGCGAGCCCACCCGGCGGCGGCACCGTGCTGATCGCCGTGATCCCTCTGCCCGGCCACAGCTGCCCGGCCCCCGCTCTCCCGCACCCCACCACCCAGGAGGCCCTCTGATGAGGATCGTGATCGCTGATGACGCCGTGCTGCTCAGAGCAGGGCTTGAGCGACTGCTCACCGATGCGGGCCACGAGGTGGTCTCCGCCGTAGGCGACGGCAACGCGCTGCTCAGCGCCGTCTCGGAGCACCGGCCGGATCTCGCGGTGATCGATGTGCGCATGCCTCCGACCTTCACCGACGAGGGCATCCGGGCTGCGGCGCTGATACGGCGCCAGGACCCCGAGGTGCCGCTGCTGGTGCTCTCCCAGTACGTCGAGGAGCGCTACGCCTCCGAGCTGATCGCCGACTCCCCCACGGGCCTGGGGTACGTGCTCAAGGATCGTGTCGCGGACGTCGAGGACTTCCTCTCCGTCGTCTCCGACGTCGGCTCCGGAGGAACCTGGCTGGATCCCGAGGTCGTCCAGCAGATCTTCATCCGCTCACGACGACGACGCTCCCTGGAGGGCCTCACCCCACGCGAGCGCGAAGTGCTCGCGCTGATGGCCCAGGGGCGTTCGAACCAGGCGATCGCCGACACGCTGTTCGTCTCCGCGGGCAGCGTCGAGAAGCACATCTCGTCTCTGCTGGGCAAGCTGGACCTGCCACCCGTGGACGGGGAGAACCGTCGGGTCATGGCCGTGCTGCGCTACCTGGAATCCGAGGACCGATCATGACCACCGCTCCGCCCGCTCCGCCGGCGCCGTCGACCCGCTCAGGGCATTCGGGCGCCTCCGTCCCGCAGGAGCCCCTGCTCCTGCCGGGCCAGCGCATGACGCCGTCTCCCGGCCGGGACCGTCCGTGGCGCGTGCTCACGGTGCTGGCGGGTTCCGCCGTCGTGCTGCTGGTGCTGGTCTCCCTCTCCCTCGCCACCGCAGCGACCTGGATGACGAGCCGCGGCTATGGCGACGTGCCGGCCACCACCACGCTCGGCTCGCCCGAGTCGCTGACGCTGGCGAGCGACATCGGGGCGATCACGGTGGTCCCCTCGCTCGAGGTCGAGGAGGTCACCGTCGCGCTCGTCGCCCCGGGCTCCACCACGCTGCCCGCCCCGGACGAGACGGTGCGCGCCCGCATCACGCACGACACCGGCCCCCAGCGGACTGCGCTGACCGTCAGCCAGCCCGAACGGTTCATCGGCCTGCCCTGGACCAGAACCCTCCTCGATGTCCTGCTGCTCGTCCCCGAAGGGCATGAGCTGGCGCTGGACGTCCAGGCGGATGTCGGCGACGTCGGGATCGACGGGGAGTTCACCTCCCTGAGCGTCCGCTCCGACGTCGGCGACCTCGATATCGGTCCCGTGTCCGTGGCCGAGGAGCTGGTGGCGAACTCCGCGGTGGGCGACGTCCGGGTCGAGGTGGCCTCGCCCGCGCCGAAGACGGTGGACATCAGCGCGGCGGTGGGAGGGATCGACCTCGGCCTGCCGGCCGATGCCGACGGCGACGTCGGCGTCAGGACCGAGCTCGGCGACGTCCGGGTCGCGATCCCGGGAACGGTCTCCTGGCGGGTGTCCGCGGAGTCCGAGCTCGGGGACGTCACCATCGACCCCGCGCTCACGGGTCGCGGGGACACCGGCGAGGGGAGCCTCACGGTCGCCTCCGAGCTCGGGAGCATCACGGTCACCCGGTGATCTCCGCTCTGTGAGGAGCTGGCGTGCA
>JAAZLF010000636.1 GCA_012799425.1 Actinomycetales bacterium
CATCCCGGTCATGGGCCGCCGTCGTGCTGCGTCAGGGGCGGATGACGCGGGTGCCGCTGGTGGCGCGAGCCTCGATCCGCTCGAGCACCTCCGGGGCGGTGAGGTTCTCGCCCAGCCGGTTGGGCTTGCCCGTGCCATGGAAGTCGCTGCCGCCGGTGACGAGCAGATCGTGCCGCCGGGCGAACTCGCGCAGCCGTGCGACCTCGCTCGCGTCGTGCTCGCGGTGATCGGCTTCGACGCCGTCGAGACCCGCCTCCACCATCGCCTCGAGCAGACCGAGGGGGAGGTCGTCGTCCCGGGTGACCGATCCGGGATGGGCGACGATCGAGACGCCTCCCGCCTCCCGGATCGCCCGCACCGCGTCCAGCGGCGAGGGGGCGTAGTAGGGCACGTAGTAGGGACCGGAGGGCTTGAGCACCTCGGTGAAGGCGGCCGAACGGTCCGGGACCACCCCGGCCACCACCAGGGCATCGGCGATATGTGGCCGGCCGATCACGGTGGTGTCCCCGGCGACCTGCGCCGTGACATCCTCCCAGCTGACCGGATGGTCCGCGGCGATCAGCTCCACCATCCGCCGCGCCCGCTCGATGCGTGAGGCGCGAGCGCTCGCCATCTCCGCCGCCAGCTCGGTGTCCTCGGAGGGGTCCACCAGCAGCGCGAGGATGTGCACGCTGCGGCTGTCGTGCTCGCCGGAGACCTCGATGCCGGGCACCGCGGCGACGCCGCTGGCCGCCACCGCACGGGGAAGCTCGGGCCATCCGGCCACGGTGTCGTGGTCTGTCAGGGCGAGCACGTCCAGCCCCGCCGTGCGTGCCTGCGCGAACAGCTCCCCGACGCTCGTGGTGCCGTCGGACCACGAGGTGTGGGAGTGCAGGTCGATGCGCTGCGTGCTTCCGAAGTCGGACCTCTCACTCATACGACCAGGGTAGACCGCGACATGAGAACATCGTGGTGTGAACACCGAGAGCGTCAACAGCACCGAGAGCACCGACCACGGCGAGCGGATGAAGGAGCTCGCCTCGCGCGGGGATTCCCGCTCGCAGCGGCCCAGCAACGAGGCCTTCCGCACGTTCATCTCCTCCGGATGGGACGAGACCGTCCCCGATGCCGCACGCCTCGATTCGGCGGACTTCACCCCGTCCCGCCGGGACGCTCTGGTGCGGCGCCTGCCCGGGACCCGCCTGGTGCTGCCCGCCGGCGTGCTCAAGGTGCGCTCGAACGATACCGACTACCCCTTCCGCCCCGACACCGCCTTCGCGTACTACTCGGGCCTGGGCACCGACGAGGAGCCCGACAGCGTGCTCGTGGTCGAGCCCTCCGCAGAGGACCCGGACACGGCGCAGGCCACGTACTTCTTCCGCCCCCGTGCCGGGTTCGACACCAGCGAGTTCTACGCCGACGCCCGCTACGGCGAGATGTGGGTGGGGCGCCGCCCCACCCTCGCCGAGGCCTCGCAGCGCCTGGGCATCGAGGTGCGCCACATCGACGAGCTGCGCGACCACCTCGCCAAGGACGTCGGCGCCCAGCTGTCGCTGACCGTGATGCCGCAGGTGGACGCCTCCGTCGAGGCGATGGTCGAGGAGATCCGCGCCCAGAACGGCCTGCCCGGCGGGGACGACGCGGCCGCGGAGGCGGCGGCGCTCAAGGAGGCCGCGAGCGAGCAGCGCCTCGTGAAGGACGAGTACGAGATCCGGCAGATGCGCGAGG
>JAAZLF010000637.1 GCA_012799425.1 Actinomycetales bacterium
GCGGTTCCGGTGCGATGCCGGGGCTGCTTCGTGCGGCGGCCGGTCCCTTTTGGTGGGGCCGGCCGCTTCGTCGTGTGGGGTCGGGGTCTGAGGTGCGCCGGCGTGGGATGGGCGGTCATCTCAGCAGACCCCGCTGCGCACCCCAGCGCCACCATCGCCTGCGCACCGGACCTTTCGGACGATGCCGCGGCCACATGCCCCGCCATACAGTGACGGGGTGGATCCTGATCGTGCACCTGTCCCGCCCGCCGCCTCTGCTGCGGCCGGTGCGGAGACGGCCTCGTCCCTGGCCGCGACCCTGCGCGGCGCCATGCATGTGGCGTTCCTGGTGCTGCCCACCGTCGGGGCGCTGCGGGCCGTCACCGCCGAGGGGGCGCCGCCCCTGCGCACCGCCCTCGCCGCCGCTCTGGTCGCCGTCATCTACCTGCTGGGATCCCGGCGCGCGCTGACCCGCGGCGAGGCGGGACGATCCGCCCGCACCGACCTGCTGCTGCCCTCGCGGGCCTGGGTGCTGGTACTGACCGTGGTGTGGATGGCCAGCACTTTCGTCTCCGCCGCCTTCGTCTGGATCGCCTTCCCGCTGTTCTTCCTGGTGCTGTTCGCGCTCGGCCGCATCGCGGGCCCGCTGGCACTGACCGCGGTCGCGCTATGGGCGGTGACCGCCCCGCTGCTGGCTCACGAACGGACCTCGCTGGGGATCGGTGAGATCCTCGGGCCGCTGGTCGGCGCCGTGTTCTCGCTCATCGCCCACGCCGTCTACCGCCGTCTGCTGCTCGAGACGGACCGCAACCGGGAGCTGGTCGTCCAGCTCCGAGCCGCACAGAGCGAGCTGGCCGATTCCGAGCGCCGCAAGGGCATCGCCGAGGAGCGCCAGCGCCTGGCCCAGGACATCCACGACACCCTCGCCCAGGGCCTGAACTCCATCGTGATGCTCAGCCGCGGAGCGAGCCGCACACACCCGTCGGCCGTCGCGGAGTTCGGACTCATCGAGGACACCGCGCGCGAGAACCTCGCCGACGCCCGCCGCCTGGTGCGGGACCTCGCCGAGGCGGCGCCGCAGATCACCCTCGAGCAGGCCCTGCGCACCGTGATCAGCCGCGTCGAGACGCTCGATGACCTGGGGGATCAGCCCAGCTGGGAGCTGCGGATCGACGGCAGGCCGCGCGAGCTGCGCCCCGAGCAGGTCGAGACCCTCCAGCGCGCCGCCCAGTCGCTGGTCGCCAACGTGCAGCGCCACGCCGGTGCCCGGCGCTGCGTGCTCAGCCTGGCCTGGTGGCCTGACCGGGTGAGCCTGGACGTGGTCGATGACGGCCACGGCTTCGACCCCGACGCCCCGCCCCGTGGGCGCGACGGCGGTGACGGTCTGCGCCTGCTGCGCGCCCGCATGGACCGTGCCGGCGGCGCCGTGACGATCGATTCAGCGCCCGGGGAGGGCACCGCCGTCGGCCTCATCCTGCCGACCTTCGCCGAGGAGACGAACGAATGAGCATCCGCCTCATGATGGTCGACGACCACCCCGTGGTCCGGGCTGGGCTGCGCGCCCTGCTCGAGGCCGACGATCAGATCGAGGTGCTGGCCGAGGTCGGCTCCGGCACCGAGGCGCTGCGCATGCTCGACGAGCTCGCCGCCTCCGAGGAGGGCGCCCCCGACCTGGTGCTGATGGACCTCAACCTCGGCCACGGCATCGGCGGCATCGAGACCACCCGCACCCTGCGCGAACGCCATCCCGACGTGCAGGTGCTCGCGGTGACCACCTTCGACGCGGAAGCGGATATCGTCGGCGCCCTGGCCGCCGGAGCGACCGGCTACGTGCTCAAGGACTCGCCCACCCAGGCGCTGATCGATGCGGTGGGGGAGGCCGCCGCCGGGCGCAGCATCCTCTCCCCGGAGGTGCAGCAGCGGCTCGTGCAGCGCATGTCCAACCCCGCCACCGCCCTCTCCCCGCGAGAGATCGAGATCCTCGAGGTCCTCGCCACCGGCGCCACCAATCGCGAGGCCGCGAAGGCGCTGTTCATCTCCGAGTCGACGGTGAAGACCCACCTGGTCCACCTCTACGACAAGCTCGGCGTGGACAGCCGCACCTCAGCTCTGCGGGTGGCGAGGGAGCGCCGGCTGATCCGCTGAGCGACCCGGGGTCATGGTTCACGGACCTCGGTCCCGGGCGGGGCGCATGGCGGCTGGCAGGATGTCCCCATGACCGTGCTCGTCGCCTACGCGACCCATTCCGGAGCCACCCGCACCCTCGCCGAGACCCTCACCGCGGCGCTGGTCGCGGACGGGCTCGCCGTCGATCTCGTGGACATCGCCGACGCCCCCGACCCCGCCGGCTACGACGCCGTGGTGCTCGGCTCGGGGGTGCGCGTCGAATCCGTCGAGAAGCCCGCCGCGGCCTGGGCGGCGCAGCACTCCCAGGTGCTGGGCCAGAAGGCCTTCGCGTTCTTCTCCTGCTCCGGCTCGGCGGCGGATCCCGCCAAGGGCGGCCGACAGAAGGCCACCGACGCCCTCCTCGAGAGCCTCCCGTTCACCCCGGTCGCGGTGAAGAACTTCCCCGGCTGGGTGCTGATGGACAAGATCCCGCTGCATGAGCGGCTGCTGCTGAAGTCCATGCGCACCCCCACCGGTGACTTCAGGGACCTGCCGGCC
>JAAZLF010000638.1 GCA_012799425.1 Actinomycetales bacterium
CACGGTCGAGGGCCGTGCCGCGCTCTCCGCCCACCTGGCCGCGCTGCGCGCGATCGCCGAGGGCGACCCTTCGCTGCCTGGCTGACCGTGCCGGTGAAGGGTCCTAGGATCGGCGACATGAGCGATGCGCCCACGTCCCGCCGTCTCCCCGGCGAGCGCCACGACTTCCTCTCCGGCTCCCTCGCCGATGACGCGCCCGCGGATCCGCTCGCCCTGTTCGAGGTGTGGCTCGAGGAGGCTTTCGCGCGGCGCGAGGAGCACGGTGATCTGCCGGATCCCTCGGCCGTGGTGCTCGCGACCGTGGCGCTCGGTGCCGAGGGCGCGCCCCGGCCGCGCTCCCGCACCGTGCTGCTGAAGGGTCACGACCAGGAGGGGTTCGTGGTCTACACGAACCTGGACTCGGCGAAGGGCCGGGAGCTCGGGATGACGCCCCGGGCTGCGTTGCTGATGCCCTGGTACCCGCTGCAGCGCCAGGTGCGGATCGAGGGCACGGTCGAACAGGTCCCGGCCGTGCAGTCCGACGCCTACTGGGCGCAGCGGCCGCGCGGCTCGCAGCTGGGGGCCTGGGCCTCGCGGCAGTCCCGCGAGATCACCTCCCGGGAGTCTCTCGAGGCGCAGTACGCGCAGGTCGAGGAGCGTTTCGAGGGCTCCGAGGTGCCTCGCCCGAGCTTCTGGGGCGGACTGCGCGTGCGCCCGGAGAGGATCGAGTTCTGGCAGGGCCGGGCGCACCGCTTCCATGACCGGATCCTCTACACGGCGGCCGCCGACGGTAGCTGGGAGCGGCACCGCCTGCAGCCCTGAGGCGGCCTCAGCCCAGGTGGCGCAGGAACCGCTGCGGGGCGTCGAGGGGCAGGGCGAGGAAGGCCTCGTCGGGGACGTCGAACGGCGCGGTGTCGGTCTCTGCCATGGCCCCAGCATGCCGTGCGGGAGCCCGTCGCTATGCTCAGTCCACCCGGGCCGCGGCGCGGCCGCGGGCCCGTCACTGCTCCTGCCCCGAGGTGCCCCATGAACACACGCAGCTCCCGCGCTCCGCTGTCGATGGTGATCGTCGGTGCCGTGGCGTGCCTGGCACTGGTGGGGCTGCTGGTGGTCTCCGTGACCGTCGGCGTCCTGATGTACCGCGGCGGGGAGACCGGGGCGAGCCGGACGGCCGGGCCGGTGGAGACGGACCCCGGAGAGACGGACCCTGTCGAGACCTCGCCTGACGAGCCCGCCGGGGAGCTGATCCTCCCTCCCGGCGTCGCCGAGGACCAGCCCTATCTCGAGCTGAGCTCGAGCGAGGACGGGCCGGTGGTGGACGTGTACCGCGACTTCCTCTGCCCGCCGTGCAAGGACTTCCAGCGCATCCACGGCGATGACCTGATCGGCATGGCGCTGCAGAACACGATCACTCTGCGTGTGCATCCCCGCCCGATGCTGGATGACACCTCGACCCCGCCGGGGTATTCGAGCCGCGCCGCTCACGCTGCGGTCTGCGCCTATGCCCAGAACCCCGAGAAATGGTTTCCGGCGGAGATCGCGCTGTTCGACCACCAGCCCGGGAACGAGGGGCTGCCCGACCACGAGATCATCTACCTCGTCAGCGAGGCGACCGGGCTCGACATCGCCGACTGCTACGAGTCGGGCGACTATCACGTGTGGCTCCAGGACGTCGTCGAGCCGGAGGCGCAGCGGGCCGTCTCGGGCACCCCGGCGGTGCTGATCGACGGACGGCCCTTCACCGGGGACATGGGACGATCCGGCACCCTGAAGCAGGCGATCGAGGAGGCCTGAGCCCCTCCCGGTGACCAGTCGGCGACGCCGCGGAGAACACCTGAGGACAGCTCGGGAGATGCGCGGGACCTGCCCCGGCAGCGGTCCTACGGTGGCCCCATGCGCACCGAGACCTGGCAGTCGCCCGTCGGCCTCACCCATGATGCCGGGTGGGAGCTCGCTCTCCGCCGCACCCTGCCCGCCCCCGCCGAGGACGTCTGGCGCCGCCTGCTCGCCGAGTGGCTCCCGCAGTGGCTCGGCGTCGATTCCGTCCCCCAGATGGTCGGGGCGCCGCTGCGCGGCCAGGGGCGGGTGCGCGGCCGGGTGGTCGGCTGCCATGTGGGCCGACGGGTGCGGGTGCGCTGGACTCCCCTGGTCCTGGACCACGAGACGGTCTTCCAGGTCACGCTGCAGGACGCTGGCGACGCCCCTTCGGGGAGCACCGTGATCGAACTGCACCAGGAGCGGCTGCTGGGCCCTGCCGAGCGGCAGACGCTGATCGAACACTGGACCGGCGAGCTGGACGCGGTGGTCGAGGCGTACACACGAGAGGGCGACGGGCCACAGGACCTGCCCGGTTGAACGGGGTTCAGTCCCCGGCGACGTCGTGCGTGATCGCGCCTTCCCCTTCGGGGATCTCGGCGTGATCGCGCAGCACCTCGATCCGGGCGACATCGATGTCGACCCCGCCGGAGATCCCCGAGACCGTGCCGTCGAAGCGCATCTGCCACACCGCCCAGTCCTCCTGGACCGGGCGCTCCCCTGCGGAGAACAGCCAGTCGGGGCGGCCGTCCGAGACGGGCAGCCCGTAGTGCTCGCGCCACTCGGAGGAGGAGTAGATGACCATGCGCCGGCCCCACGCCTCCTCGATCACGGCCGTGAAGGCGTCGATCTCGGCCTGGGCGCGGTCGGCCTCGGGTCGGTCGTCGCAGGCGCCGTCGAACTCGAGGTCGAGCGCCGGGGGGAGGGCGGAGTCGTCCGGCGGGACGGCCGCGAGGAAGTCCGCGGCCTGGTCGGCGCCCGGTGAGCACAGGGTGAAGTAGTGGTAGGCGCCGGGGGTCAGACCGGCGGCGCGGGCACCATCCCAGTTCTGCTGGAAGTGAGTGTCGGTGAAGCCGGATCCCTCGGTGGCCTTGATGTACGCGAAGCCGTACCCGTCGCCTGCGACCTGGGCCCAGTCGATGTCCTGCTGGTGGCTGGAGACGTCGATGCCCATCACCTCGTCCGGCGTCAGCTCGACCCCCTCGGGGAGGTTCTCCAGGGCCGCGGCGCCCTGCGGGGTGGCGGCCGCGGCCATCGCGGCGTCGTCGGCCGTGAAGGGGGCGGGGTCGGTCAGCGCCTGTTCGTCGTCGCCCCCGCGCAGAGCTCCGATGAGCGAGACCGTGCAGCCGCCGATCACCAGCACCAGGACGAGCGCGAGCGCGCCCGCGACGAGCTGACGACGCCGAACCTGTTCAGGTGTGAATCGGGGCACGGTGCGGACGGTACCGGAGCGGACCCTCCAGAGGTGGGACGACGTGCCGCTGCGGGACCGGCAGTCGCGGACCGGCACTCGCGGATCGGCTCAGCGGGCGAAGAGGGTCACGAAGGCGCGCAGCAGCTTCGGCGGCTGGTCCGCGATCTCGTGCTCGAGCGCCGCGAAGACCTCCTCCATCTCGTCCGGCGAGAAGTAGCCGTGGTCGCGGTAGGCGCGGGCGCGCTCGATGATCGAGGGGACGTCCAGCTCGGGGTGGAACTGGGTGGCGTACTGCCGGGTGCCGACGCGGAACATCTGCACCGGCGAGACCTTCCCCGAGGCGAGCACCGTGGCGTGCTGAGGCAGGGTGTTCACGGCCTCCTTGTGGCCCACCAGCCCGGTGAAGGTGTGCGGCAGCTGGGCCTCGCAGATCAGCGGATCCTGCTGCCCAGCGTCGGTGAGCGTGACCTCCACGGCGCCGAGCGGTTCGCCGTACACCTTGTCGACCAGGGCACCCTGATGGGTGCCGAGGGTGCCGATGCCGTAGCAGGCGCCGAGGAAGGGGATGTCGTGGGCGACCACCTGGTCGAGGACCCGGAAGATCTCCTGCTCGGCGCGGATCTGCTCCGCGGGCTTGGTCTCCACCGCATCGGAGACGGTGAAGGGGCTGCCGCACAGGATGATCCCGGAGATGTCCTGCGCCCGCAGAGCGGGGAAGGGGCCTCGGTCCAGGCGCGCCCAGATCAGCTGGTCCTCGGCGAGTCCGGTGAAATCGAGGACGGCGGCGCGCTCGGTGGCGGCGACGTCGTCCTCGGGACGGGTGGCGATCTGCACGAACGGTTTCACGAGGGTGATGCTAACGGCCTCGGCGGGGAGGTTCCGCCCCGTACTCTGCGTAGGCGCCCGCTGTCCTCGAAGGAGATGCCATGCCTGCTCGCCCCCTCTCCGCCTCGCGGCCGATGGACATCGCGGTCGCCGGCCATCCGCTGCCGTCGGGGCTGGCGTGCAGCGACGATCCCGGGGTGAGGGCGTGGCTGGCAGAGCTGCCCGCGCTGGTGGAGGAGCTGCTCGGGCGGTGGCGGCTGGTCGCTTCACCACCGTTCGAGCCCGGCGGATCGAGCGCCTGGGTGGCGCCGGTGCGCGATGCCGCGGGCGCCCAGCGGGTGCTGAAGGTCGCGTGGGCGCATGACGAGGCCCGCGATGAGGCGGCCGGGATGACGGCGTGGCAGGGGCGCGGTGCGGCACAGGTCCACCGCAGCGAACAGCGCGGTCAGACCGCGGCACTGCTGCTGGACCGGGTGCGGCCGGGGACGCCGCTGGCCGAGCTGCTGGACTGGCCGCAGCGGGACGAGATCATCGCAGCGGTGGCGCGCCGGCTGTGGGCCCCGCCCCGGGAGCTGGTCGATGCGGCCGCAGCTGACGGTTTCCGGCCGCTGGCGCAGATGTGCGCCTGGTGGGCGGATTCCGCGCAGGCAAGGGCCGGGGCGGGCCTGTCGCCGCTCCCGCCGGATCTGGTCACGCACGGCCTCGAGCTGTTCCGCTCGCTGCCGCAGCAGTGGGGCGGGGAGGCGGTGCTGCTGGCCACTGATCTTCACCCGGGCAATGTGCTCGCTGCGGAGGGCGAGGAGGGGACCGGGCGTCGCTGGGTGCTCATCGACCCGAAGCCGTACGTGGGCGACCCGCACTACGACCTCCTCCAGCACATGTTCAATGATCCGGATCGTCTGCGGGCTCGCCCCGTGGAGTTCGCCGACCGGATGGCAGGGCTCGCCGGTCTCGATCCGGTGCGGCTGCGTCGGTGGCTGCTGGCGCGCTGCGTGCAGGAATCCGGGGGGCTCGACGCGGCGGCCGAGGCGGCGATGGCGCTGCATGGGGCCGGGGTGTGCTGACCAGCGAGGTCGCGCTCGTGACGCGGCGGGTGCCCGAGTGTCCTGTCCATTCCACGTGGTGCCCGGGCAGCTGCGGTCCCTCGACCCGCTCCACGCGGGCGGTCGAGATCTCCTTCCGGTTGCAGTGGGCGCACAGCCCCTCGCCGTTGTCGAGGCTGGTGGGGCCGCCGCGCGAGACCGGGACGATGTGGTCGCTCTGCCGCACGGCGGCGTTGCAGAACGGGCCGCGGCAGGTGGTGTCGCGCCAGCTGAGGAACTGCTTCATCGCTGGCGGGAAGGCGCGGGCCGTGGAGTCCATCGCGACGAGCTCCCCGGTGGTGGGGTGGGTGTAGAGGCGTCGGAACGTGGCCCGCAGCGCCGGGCCATCCGCACCATGGGGGTCATCGGTCGGGTCCTCCGGCGCGGTGAGGGCGGCGCGGAGCTGCGCGCGCACCGCCTCGACGGGGACGGGGCCGTAACCCTCCAGATGCGCGGCGTCACCGCTGTCGGGACGCAGCAGTGCCCGGTCGGTGATGATCAGACCGATGTCGAGGGCGCCGCCCGCAGCGGCCTGCGGGTGCACGGCGAGCAGAGCGTCGGTGAAGGCGTCGGCCATCGCCGCGCCATGGCCTTCACGGGCCCCGGCGGCGCGGCGGCGCTCCGCCTCGATCGAGAGCCGCTTGTGGAGACGGCGGGCGTCGATCGCCCCGAGGCGCGCGGAGAGGGTGGCCATGCCGTTCTGGCCGGGTGTGAGGGTGACATGCCGCTGGCGCAGGGCGCGGCGGTGGCGGAGGGTGACCCCCTCGGGGTCGAGCTCGTCCGCGATGGCCGCCACGGCATCCTTCCAGCGGCGTGTCCCGGCGCCATCGAGCTCGGGGAGCCTGCCCGCGAGCTCCCGATCCACGTCGCGGGCGAGTTCCGGCTCGAGCACCGAGACGGCACCGGCCACCGTGTAGGCGACATCGCTGCTGATCGTGCCAGCGCACAGCGCCTGCATCATCCGTGGGAGCACCTCGATCAGGCGCTGCGCGGAGGCGAGGGTGCGCCCGGCCATGTGCGGGGAGCGGCGGGTGATCAGGGAGAGGTCCCCGGCAGTGGCGCTGTCGGCCTCCTCGTCGGTCCGGGTGCGGGAGGGCTCGGCCCCGCCCTCGTGGGCGGCTTCATCGCGCGCGGCGGCATGGCGGTCGCGCCGGGTGGCATCCCGCAGCGAGATCACGGCGCGCGCCTCGAGCGAGGCCAGGGCGGCGCTGCAGGCGTGCAGGTTTCCGAGTACGCCCGAGAAGTCCTCCCGCGCGGCGCCGTCGAGGTCGAACGTCGCTCCCGGATCGCCGGCGATCCTGTGGAGCAGGTGCGCGAGGTCCCCCAGCATCTCGGCGAGGGCGGCGGGGCCCGCCTGCCGGAGCAGCTCCAGGTGCTCCTGGGGGAAGAGCTCTCCCCCGGATCCCTGGACATGCGGCGCGGTGGTCATGCGCTCCATCGTTCCTGCAGGTGGCAGCGGAGAGAAGGGCGCGCACGGGAATGTGGATCGGGGCGCGGTGTGGAGGAGCGGTCGTGGGCTCTCGCACGCCCCCGCTCAGCGGCGCCGCGCGACAATGGGTCCCATGACGACTCTCGCCGACTTCTCCGCCACCACCCTCTCCGGCCAGGAACAGCAGCTCTCCGAGCACCTCGGCTCGGTGGTCCTCGTGGTCAACACCGCGAGCCGCTGCGGACTCACCCCGCAGTACGCGGGCCTGCAGAAGCTCCATGAGCGCTTCGCCGACCGGGGCCTGGCAGTGCTCGGCTTCCCCTGCGACCAGTTCATGCACCAGGAGCCCGGCACCGACGCCGAGATCGCCGAGTTCTGCCAGGCGAACTACGGCGTCACCTTCCCGATGTTCTCGAAGGTCGAGGTCAACGGCGAGCACGCCCATCCGCTGTTCCAGTGGCTGACCGGCGCCCACGGCGAGGACATCCCCACCGGCCCCATCGAATGGAACTTCGCGAAGTTCCTGCTCGGTCGCGACGGCACCGTGCTGCGCCGCTTCGCCCCGCAGACCGAGCCGGCCGAGATCGCCGAGGAGATCGAGGCGGCGCTCGCCGCGAAGCCCTGAGGAGCTGGTCCTCGGGGCTCAGCTCGGCCGGCTCCAGCCGTCCGCGTGGACCAGCTCGCGGTCCGCGTCCCGGTCGGTGTCCACGAGCGCTCGTCGGCCCTCCAGCACCTGGATCCGACCCACCCAGGCGCCGAGCCCGCGGGTCGCGGTGTCGGTGGTGAGCGACAGACGGATCTGCACCTCTCCCACGAGCGCCTCTTCGCCTTCCATCAGGGCGAACACGCCGGTCCAGGCCACCCTCCGCCCCCAGCCGGTGATCTGGCCGTCGGGGATCTCCACCGGCGGCTGATGTTTCGCCTCGAGGTGCCCGGCGAGCGGGACCCAGGTCTCGCCCTGGTCCGCGGATGCCTCGACGGTGAGCACGTCGTAGGCGGTCTCGAGGTGGGCCAGCAGCTCCATACGCAGCTCCGGAGCGCCGCGCCCCTCGAGCTCGAGCGCCACATCGAGCGTCGCCGTGGTCTCGTCCTCCTGCCCCGCGCGCCATCCGCCCCGCAGCTCCTCCGGGACGAGGCCGAGCGCATGGGCCACACAGGTGGAGACCTCGCGCCTGGTGACCGAGGTGGTGGACCACTCACGGGTGGGGTGCACCGAGTTCGCCAGCATGATCACGATCGTGTCGGTGAGCGGGTCGATCACCAGCGAGGTGCCGGTGAACCCGGTATGGGTGCCGCTGTAGGGGCTGGTCAGGCCCGAATGGTAGTACCAGGCCTCGAGCTCCGGGCCCAGGCCGCGGCGGGCGCCGCCCACCCCGGTCACCTCCGCGATGCGGTCGGTGAACATGTCCCGGACGGTGCCCGCCCGGAGGATCCGCGCCTCTCCGTAGCGGCCGCCGCCCAGGAACATCTGCGCGAAGACCGCGAGGTCGCGAGCGGTGGAGAACACCCCGGCGTGCCCCGCCACCCCACCGAGCGAGTACGCGTTCTCGTCGTGGACGTGGCCGTGCACGAGGTAGCCGTGATGCTCCACGTACTCGGTCGCCGCGATCCGGCCCTTCAGCTCCGCGGGCGGGTTGTACATCGTCTCGGTCATCCCGAGCGGGGCGGTGATGTGCTCACGCACGTACTCGTCCAGGCCCTGCCCGGAGAGCTCCTCGACGATCAGCCCCAGCGTGATCAGCCCCAGGTCGGAGTAAACGTACTCGGTGCCTGGAGGTGAAGTGGGCTCGACGGTGAGCACGGCCCCGAGCCGGGACTCGATATCCGGGTGGGCGGAGTAGAGGTTGATGAAGGGCGGCAGCCCGCCGACGTGCGTCAGCAGGTGCTGGACGGTGACCTCGCCCTTGCCGTTCTCGGCGAAGCGCGGCAGGTGATCGGCCACGAGGTCCTCGAGACCCAGCCGCCCCTGTTCGACCTGCTGCATCACCGCGGTCGCGGTGAAGATCTTCGAGATCGAGGCGAGATCGTAGATGGTGTCGGTACGGGCGGGAAGCCACTGGTCCTCAGGCAGCTCGGTGGAGGCGTCCTGCCAGCGCAGCGCATGCCCGTCGGCGTGCTCGTAGGCGATCCCGGCCTGCGAGGCGACCAGCAGCGAGACACCGCAGAAGCGGGGCGGATCGAACTCGAGGCCCGCGCGCAGGATGTCCGGCAGCTCGTCCAGCCTCTCCCCGTCGAGGCCCACGGCGTCGGGCCGCCTCTCCGTGAGGATCCGGCCGGAGCCGCGCCGGTCCCAGGGGTGGCGGTGCGGTCCGCCGGGCCGCCAGCTCGGCGCGGAACGCGTCGCACCGGCGGAGGGCCGGTCCTTGCGAGGGGCGGGATCGCCGCCCGCATGTGCGGCAGTGGGGAGGCCGACGGCGCCTGCGGCGGCGAGCGCGGTCGCGGTCAGTCCGGTCCGACGGGTGATCCGGGGGTCCATGAGGCTCCTTCGCTTCGGGTGGCGCCAGGCCGGACCCTCGGCGGGAGCAGCCCGCACGCCGTCGACCAACCTAACCAGCCCCCGCCGACGTGGCAAGCGTCACATACGCGGCCCCGAGGGCAGGGCGGCGCGCGCCCGGCGCACCTCGCGGATCCCCACACACAGCACCACGGCCCCGGCGACCGTCACGCACCATCTGAGCGCCTGCACCGCGAGCGCGAGGACGGCGAGGACGTCGGTGACGGCGGACGCGCTGGCGGGGAGGTCGACCGAGAAGGAGAAGAACATCCCGAACAGTGCCATCGCCAGGAGCATCGCCGCGCCGGTCCGCAGCTTCCCGTCGCCCCTGATCACCACGAGGAGCGCAAGGATCATGGTGGCCAGCTGCACCGCCAGGGCCAGCCCGATCAGCACCAGGCTGAGCAGGGAGGCCAGGAGGATCGTCGAGGCGACATCCCCCTCGAACAGGGCCCGCGCCCAGGCCGCGTCCTCGAGGTACCCGGTCGCGGACAGCACCCATCCCACGACGGCGCCGAGCAGCGAGAGCGCTGCGGTCAGCAGCGCGATGATCGCCAGGGCGACCGCGGGCTTGAGCGGCTGGGCCGCAGGGTGCACCGCTGCCGTCATCGTCCTCGCCCCCGCTGCAGCTCGAGCACGGGCACGCAGGCGGGGCTGAAGCCGAGCACCTGCCCGTAGAAGGAGAGGGAGGCCTCGGTGGCGCGCACGATCGACTCGGCGCGTCGGAACCCGTGCTGCTCACCCGCGAACAGGAGGTAGGCGTGCGGGATGCCCTTGGCGGCGAGCGCGTCGCGGAACAGCTCGGACTGGCTGGGCGGGACGATCCTGTCCTCCTCCCCCTGCAGCAGCAGCACCGGCACCTCGAGCTCGTCGACATGGCTGAGCGGTGCCCGGTCGACGTACAGGTCGCGCCGCTGCGGATAGGGGCCCACGAGCCCGTCGATGTACCGGGATTCGAAGTCGTGGGTGTCCAGCCGGAACTGCTCGAGCTCGGCGACACCGAAGGCGGAGACGCCCGCGGCGAAGGTATCGGTGCGGGTCAGGCAGGCGAGCGTGGTCCAGCCGCCGGCGCTGCCGCCCTCGATCGCGAGCCGCTCCCCGTCGGCGATGCCCTCGGCGACCAGGTGCTCCATCACGGCGACGGTGTCCTGCACGTCCACCACGCCCCACTGTCCGCGCAGGCGGTCGCGGTAGGCGCGGCCATAGCCGGTGGAGCCGCCGTAGTTGACGACCACCACGCCGAGTCCACGGGAGGTGTAGTACGCGATCGGCAGCGACAGCACCGGCGGGACGTGCGCGGTGGGTCCGCCGTGGACCTGCGCGATGAACGGCGGCAGATCGCCCTCGCGGCCCGCGAAGCCCTCCTGGCGGGGACGGTGCACGATCGCGTGGACCACCCCGCCGTCCGGGAGCGGCACCTCGATGCTCTCGGCCTCGGGCAGCAGTCCGGGATCGGGTGCGTCGCTGCGAGAGGAGCGCAGCGGGGCCAGCGGCGACAGGGAGGGGGCGGCGGCGTCGCCGAGTTCGAGGCGGGCGGTGCAGATGGCGGCGAACCGGGTCGGGGAGGCGCCGGCGAGGACGAGCAGCCCATCGGCCCGCAGCTGGGCGGCGGTGATCTGGGTGACGGGGCAGTCGAGACCGGTCAGCTCCCCGGTGCTGATCCGCAGCAGCGACAGCGAGGTCGCCGCGCGTCCGTGCTGGACCAGAGCGAGATCGGCGTCGAGCACCTGGTACCAGGTGGTGCCCAGCGCCCACATCGCGCCGGCGAACTCCTGGTCCAGCTCGAGGACCTGGCGAGCGCCGCCGCCCGCGGAGAGCACCCAGGGGTTCCACCAGCCGGAGGTGTCGGAGACGACCATGAGGCGCTCGTCGTCGAGCCATTCGGGCTGCAGCACCGAGGTGTCGGTGCCGCCGGCGATGATCTCGCCCTCCCCGGCGCTGCCGTTCATCAGCGGTGCCAGGTGCAGCTGCGTGCCGTCCCACGGCATCTGCGGGTGCTCCCAGCTGAGCCAGGCGATCTGGTCGCCGCGCGGGCTGATCCGGGGATGGGCGACGAAGCGGGCCGACGGGGTGACGCGGCGCAGGGCCGCGGCATCCTCGGCGGCGGAGCCGTCCAGCGGCACCGCAGCGACGTATCGCTCGATGTGCGGGGCGCCGCCTGCGGCCGACGGGTCCGGGGCCTCGCGGGTGTGGTCCTCACAGATCCACCAGACCTCGCTGCCGCCGCCCGGCAGAGGGACGACTGTCGGATCAGCCCAGCGCAGCGAGGGCCCCTGAGCGGAGTCGACCTCCGGGCGGACCGGGGTCAGCGGGCGCGGCTGCTCCCCTTCGACCAGGGCGTAGACACGCTGGTCCTCGAAGTTCACGAAGACCACGAGCGGCGTGCCCTCCGGAGCTTCGTCCGCTCCTGTCACCACGGTCCAGCTCGCACCCCCGTACTCGTGCACGCGGGAGCGGGCGTTGTAGGGGGCGGGCAGCACCGTGACCGGCTCGGCGGGCGTCTGCTCCGGCGCGGCGGCATCGCCCGGCGGGAGCTGGACCGGCCCGGCGGTGCGCACGATCGCCTGGCGCCCGCCCTCGGTGGCGATCCCCTCCGTCCACCACACGGCGTCGCCGACCAGGCGGGGGGTGCCGAGCTGGGTGCCGCCGGCCGCGAGGAGCTCGGCGGTGAGGGGCGAGGGCCAGGAACCGTACGGGAGTGTCGTCGCCATAGGGCCACAGTACGGGGCGGCGCTATGCCGTGCTCGGCGATGTGGACAGACGCCCAGCAGGTCCGGGGCGTGCACGGAGCGTTCTCACCAGGATCGTGCCCTCGACGGCGCCCGGCACGGTGGGCGGCAGCAGGAAGGTCCACCGCCCAGTCCCAGGAGCCCCACATGTCCGGCCAGCTCATCGCCTTCAACGCGCTCGACATGACCTGCGTCATGCACCAGTCGCCCGGCCTGTGGGCGTCACCAGCTACCTCGATGGCGCGGCCCGCAATCTCGGGCTCGCCGCGCAGATCTCGCACGACGAGCGCTACGACCTCGCCGACGAGGTGGTCGATGTCTGCTACCAGCTCTGGGAGGGCTCCTGGGAGGAGGACGCCGTGGTCGAGGACCGGAGAACCAGATCTATGCGGACCCCGAGAAGGTGCACCCGATCGGCCACCAGGGCACATATTTCTCCGTGCCGGGCATCCACCTCGCCGAGCCCTCGCCCCAGCGCACCCCGGTGATCTGGCAGGCGGGCACCTCCGGTCGTGGCCGCGCCTTCGCCGCGAAGCACGCGGAAGCGGTCTTCACGGTGGCGCCCACCGCGCAGATCCTGCGCCGCTACGTGGACGACATCCGCGACTCCGCGGCGCGAAACGGCCGCGACCCTCGCAGCCTGAGGATCTTCACCGAGATCACGATCATCACCGCCGCCACCGATGCGGAGGCCGAAGCGAAGCACGCCGAGTACCTCGAGTACACCGATCACGAAGGCGCGCTCGCGTTCTACGCAGGGATCACCGGGATCGACCTCTCCGAGCTCGATCCCCACGAACCGCTCGAGTACGTGGACACCGACTCCGCCCGTTTCGCGCTGGAGATCTTCTCCGAGGCCGACCCCACACGCACCTGGACCCCTCACGAGGTCGCCCGGTTCGTGGGCATCGGCGCGATGGGCCCGGTGATCGTGGGCGGGCCCGCGACGGTCTCCGACCAGCTCGAGGAGTGGGTGGAGGACGCCGACATCGACGGCTTCAACCTCGCCTATGCGATCACCCCCGGCACCTTCGAGGACTCTCATCGAGCACGTCGTGCCCGAGCTGCAAGCCCGGGCCGGTACTGGGAGGACTATGACGCCTCGATCACCGTGCGCGAGCGGCTCTACGGCGTCGGCGAACGTCGCGTGCGCGCGGACCACCCCGCCGCGAAGCACAGACGCTGAGCGCAGGCCCCGGACGGTCGCCGAGCGGACGCCGCACCGCGCCCGCCCGGGGCCGTGAGAGACTGACCGTGGAGAGCCGGGAAGTCTGGTCGGCACGGGAGCACACCTCCCGTACCCGTGTCAGCGATGCCGTGAAGGAACCAAGAATGGCTCTCCAGTTCCCCACTCCGCGTACCGGTGTGCGGTTCGGCCCCTCCTCCTCGCGGCCCCGGTGCCAGAGCGCGACTGATCCTCACCGGCCTGCCCGCGAAGGTGACCCGCGAGCCCCTGCGCGCGGTTGGAGCCGTGAGCCTCATCTGGTTCGCGATCATCATCCTCGCGGTCGCGAAGATCCCCTCGCTGGACATCGACGCGGCCGCCCACGGGCACATCGAGGGCATGAACTGGGTGCCCTGGCGCGAACCGGTGATGCTGGCCGCCGCCTGCTCCTTCCTGCTGGGCTCGAAGGCGATCCGCTTCCGGGAGAACGAGTTCACCTGGGCCCCGATCCAGGAGGTCGGTGCCCTGTTCATCGGCAACGGCCCGAACTTCATGGTGAAGTCCGTGTCCGAGGACGGCGGCGTGAAGATGCCGACCTTCCTGGGCTACGTCCGCTCGGCCTTCGTCTACCTGGCACCGATCCTGCTGGCGATGATGCTGCTGTTCATCGCCGATCCCTGGCGGGCGAAGGCGCTGGGTGCCCTGACCGTGGCGCTGATCCTCGCCCGCTGTCTGAAGCACGCCACCGCGCGTGCCCCGCAGGTGCTGGCACGGGGAGACCGCCGTGACCCTCGGAGGCTTCCGCGCAGGACTGATCCTGCGCGGGAGCCCCGGAAAGACCATCCGTCCGCTTCTGATCCGCTGGAGCAGTTCATGACCTCGCCCTCCGCCACCGTCCTCGAACGGGGCACCTACCGCAACCGCCACCCCCTCGAGGAGTGGGTCACCCGGGCGATCCCCGGCGGCGCCCTGCTGCTGATGGCCACGGTGCTCGCGCTGCTGTTCGCCAACACGCCCCTGTCGGACCTGTACTTCTCGGTGCGCGACACCTATGTGGGCTTCACCGTGGGTCCGTTCGACATGAACCTCTCGATCGGGCACTGGGCCTCCGACGGTCTGCTCGCGGTGTTCTTCTTCCTCGCCGGCCTCGAGCTCAAGCAGGAGTTCGTGCTCGGTGATCTGCGCTCCCCCTCGAAGGCGCTGGTGCCGATCGCCGCGGCCTTCGGCGGCGTCGTGGTCCCCGCGATCATCTACACCGTCATCAACCTCGCCGGTCCGGCGGGTTCCGGTGGCGGCTGGGCGATCCCCGCGGCGACGGACATCGCCTTCGCGATCGCGATCCTCGCCCTGCTCGGCTCGAGCCTGCCGACGGCGCTGCGCACCTTCCTGCTGACCCTCGCGATCGTCGACGACCTGATCGCCATCACCATCATCGCGATCTTCTACACCTCGGACCTGCGCCTGTGGTTCCTCGCCCTCGCCCTGGTGCCGATGGCCGCCTTCTGGTGGCTCGCGAACAAGTGTGAGGCCTGGTTCAAGAAGCACTACTGGACGGCGTGGGTGCTGTTGCTCCCGCTCGCGCTGCTGACCTGGGCGATGTTCCTGAACTCCGGCGTGCACGCCACCATCGCTGCGGTGCTGCTCGCCTTCCTGGTGCCCACCCGGGGTCTGTCGGAGTACGGGAAGCAGCATTCGCTCTCGCACACCCTCGAGCACCGGGTGCGCCCGTTCTCGAGTGCGATCGCGGTGCCCGTGTTCGCCTTCTTCAGCGCCGGAGTCGCGGTGGGCGGGATGTCCGGCCTGCTGGACGCCTGGCAGTCCACCGTCGCGCTCGGCATCATCGCGGGCCTCGTGCTGGGCAAGATCATCGGCATCGTGGGCACCACGTTCCTGGTCACCACCTTCACCGGCGCGAAGCTCGACTCCTCCCTGAAGTGGGTCGACATGATCGGTATGTCCGCGGTGGCCGGCATCGGCTTCACCGTCTCGCTGTTGGTCTCGGAGCTGAGCTTCGACAGCGGTGATGCGATGTACGACTGGGCGAAGGTCGGTGTGCTCACCGCCTCGGCCCTCGCCGCGGGCGTCGGCGCGGTGATCCTCATTCCGCGCAACCGTATGTACGCGCATCAGGAGCGGGAGTCCGAGGCGGCGGCCGACGGGATCGACCGCGGCGCCGGGTGGGGGGCCGACGGCTGACCCACCGGCGGCGGGCGCCCGGTGACGAGCTCCGAGGGCGCCCTCAGAAGCGGGCGGGCGCGACGAACCCCTCGGGCTTGACCAGCACCACCGGCACGGGGGCTTCGATCGCGACCCGTTGGGAGGTGGAGCCCAGCAGGATCTTCCCGATGGGGGTGCGCTTGCGGATGCCGAGCACCACGAGCGAGACATCGTCGTGCTCGACGGCGTCGAGGATGTCGTCGGCCGGGTCCTCGCGCCGCGGCACGGTGCGCAGCTGATAGGCCAGGCCCGTCTCCGCCAGGCGCTCGTCCAGCGGGCGCTGGTCGCTCACCCCGCGCGCCTTGCGCGGATCGGGCGCCCGTTCAGAGGCGAGCACGAGCAGCGAGGCGTCGCGCCGCCGTGCCTCCGCCACCGCGAAATCGAGCGCCGCCTCGCTGGTGGCGCTGGGGACATAGGCCAGCAGGATGGTGGTCATGGTCTCTCCCTCGTCGGAGCAGGATCGGGCGGAGGCGGGCCTGTCTCAGGGCCTGCCGAGGTCGTCGGGATGACGGAAGCGGGTGCGGCGGGCCTTGACGGCGCTGTTGTAGAACCAGGTGATCACGTACAGCAGCAGCCCGATCGCCAGGAGACCGCCCGCGATCACGTAGTTCTCGCGGGGCTGGGCGAGCGGTGTGATCAGCGCGAAGGACGTGATCGCACCGATCACCGGCAGCACCGTCGGGGTGCGGAAGTGGCGCACGTCCACCCGGTCGCGGCGCAGCACCAGCACCGCGATGTTCACCAGGCCGAAGACGGCCAGCAGCAGCAGCGCGGTGGTGCCGCCGAGCGCGCCGATGGTCTGGTCGGCGAGCACGAACCGCACGCTGAGCACCAGGACTGCGGCGAGCACGGTCGAGAACACGATCCCCGCCCACGGGGTGCGGCGCACGCGCAGCACGCCGCGCAGGAAGCCGGGCAGCACGCCCTGCTTGGACATGCCGTACAGCAGGCGCGAGGCCATCATCATGTTGATCAGCACGGTGTTGGCCACCGCGAAGATCGAGATGAACGCGAAGATCGTGTCGATCGGGATGTCGGGGGCGCCCACCTCGACCACCGTCAGCAGCGGGGTGCTCGCCTCGGTGAGCTCGCCGATCGGGACCACGGCCACGGCGATCACGGAGATCAGCACGTAGACCACACCGGTGATGGACAGGCCGCCGATCAGCGCCTTGGGGAAGTTCTTCACCGGGTCGACGGTCTCCTCGGCCATGTTCACCGAGTCCTCGAAGCCGACCATCGAGAAGAAGGCCAGCGCGGTCGCCCCGATCACCGCCATGAACAGGCCCTTGTCCCCGGCGGTCTCGAACAGGA
>JAAZLF010000639.1 GCA_012799425.1 Actinomycetales bacterium
CACCGCCAAGCGGGTGGGCGAGGACGGCGAGGAGGCCGAGGACGCCCAGCTGTGGGCGCTGCCCGTGCGCGGCGAGGCCCGTGAGCTCGCCGCCCGTCCCGGCGGCTTCGGCGCACTCACCGTCGCCGGCCGCCACCTGATCACCGAGCTCGAGGTCCACTCCCAGGCGTCCGACGAGACCGAGCACGCCCGCCTCACCAAGGAGCGCGAGGGCGCCAAGGTCAGCGCCGCCCTCCACGCCGGTTTCCCCACCCGCTACTGGGATCACGATCTCGGCCCCACCCGCCCCGTGCTCGCCATCGCCGCCCTGCCCGAGGACCTCGCCCGCGCCGAGGCCACCGCCCCCGCCGGCGCCCCGGAGAGCGCCGAGGACGCAGGTGCTGACACCGCCGCCGCCGACGCCGCCGCCGAGCCCCGCGCGCAGGTGCTCCACTTCCGCCACCTCGAGATGCCGGCCGGACGCCTGCTCGGCTGGACCGTGGACCGCTCCGGCACCCGCGCCCTGGTCTCGATGCAGGACTCCCGCGGCGAGCTGCTCGCCGTGCCCGACCTCTACCTGCTCGACCTCGTCGGCGCCCAGCCCCCGCGCCTGCTGCGCGCGGCGACCGCCGAGCTCGAGTTCAGCCCCGGGGAGTTCAGCCCCGACGGCACCCGCGCCCTGATCGGCCGCGAGCGCACCTGGACCGCCGAGGCGAGCCTCGCGAGCACCCCCGAGCTGCTGGACCTCGCCACCGGCGAGTCCGCCCCCGTGTGGCCCGAGCTGGACCACTGGGTCTCCCCGGTCTGGCTCGACGAGAACACCCTCGTGGCCACGAGCGATGACCAGGGACGCGGCTCCGTCTGGATAGGCGCGCCCACCGACCCGGCCCCGCGCCGCCTCGCGGGCGGCCCCGGCCAGGACCTCGCCTTCTCCTCCGCCTCGATCGCGGACGGCCAGATCATCGCCGCCGCCTCCGGGATCGCCGTCGCACCCCACCCGGTGCGGATCGACCCCGCCACCGGCGAGGTGACCGCGCTGGCGAACCCGGCCGACGCCGTCGCCCCCGTCGGCTCCCTCACCGAGGTCTCCGCGACCGCCGAGGACGGCACCGCGCTGCGCGCCTGGCTGCGTCTGCCCGAGGGTGAGGGCCCGCACCCGCTGGTCGTCTTCGCGCACGGCGGGCCGTGGGGCTCCTGGAACGCCTGGACCTACCGCTGGAACCCGAACCCCTTCGTGGACGCCGGCTACGCGGTGCTGCTGCCGGACCCCGCGATCTCCACCGGCTACGGCCAGGCGATGATCGACCGCGGCCAGCACGAGCTGGGCGGTGCGCCCTACACCGACATCATGGCGCTCACCGACGCCACCATCGCCCGCACCGACATCGACGCCGAGGCCACCGCCTTCGCCGGCGGCTCCTACGGCGGCTACATGGCCAACCGGGTGGCCGGACACACCGGCGACCGCTTCCGCTGCATCATCACCCACGCCTCCCTGTGGGACACCGCGACCATGGGCGCGACCACCGATAACTCCGGCTGGGAGCGCCCCATGCGCACCCAGAACCCGCAGTTCAACCCCAAGGAGCACGTGCGCGAGATCGTCGCCCCGATGCTCGTGATCCACGGCGACAAGGACTACCGGGTGCCGATCGCGCAGGGCCACGCCCTCTGGTACGACCTGCACGAGTTCTCGGCCACGCCGCGCGATGCCGAGGGCCGCACCCGCCACCGCTACCTGTACTTCCCCGACGAGGGCCACTGGATCCTCGGCCGCGGCAACGCGCAGGTCTGGTACGAGACCTTCCTCGACTTCCTCGATGAGCACGTGCGCGGAGAGGCCTGGGAGCGTCCCGCGACCCTGGGCTGAGCCGCCGCCGGTCTACCTCCGCTCCGGCGGGCTGAGCGAGCAGGAGCTCGAGCGCCTGCGGGAGCGGTTGCGCGAGGAGGCCGACGGGGCGGGCGGGGCCGGCGCCGTCAGCTGATCTCGGCGGCGTCCACCGACCAGGTGTCGCAGGCGGAGAGGTCGCCGCCGGAGCTGAAGCCGATCTCGAGCCACTTCGCCCGGTTCTCGGGGGAGATGTTCCGCGGCGGATCGCCCTCGGACCAGTTGCCCGGATCGGTGAGGGACTCGCGCAGCGCCGGGCTGGGCTCGGCGCCGCTGGGCACCTGCATCGAGGAGGCCGAGGCGATGCACTGCATCTGCAGGTTGTAGCGCCGCCACGACTCGTCCAGCAGCTCCTGGTCACCGGACTCCTCGAGCAGGGTGCGCATGGTGCTGTAATACAGCCCCACGGAGCTCTGCCAGGTCAGCGCGTTGGTGTAGAGGTAGGCGAGGTCCCACAGGTAGGTGCCGGGCACGTTGGCGGGATCGGTGAGATCCAGCGCCGTGCCGTAGCCGACGGGCCAGTAGATCGTGTTGTCGAGGTTGCACATGCGCGGGAAGTCCGGCTCGAAGCTCGTATCGCACGAGGCATCGCTCGGGATCTCGGGGTGGGTGTACACCACGACCGTCGGGCTGATCCACGGCAGGTTGCGGTCCGAGCTCGCCGTGGACCACACCCGGTTCAGGCACAGCGCCGACGCATCCAGCACCGCCTGCAGCTCCGCATCCGAGGGCTCGATCGGGGTGGCGGGCAGCTCGCACTCGGGGACGGTGGGCAGCGTGCCCTCGACCAGCGGGTTCGTCTGCATGACCTCCCACATGTCCTCGACATCGCCCGGCGGTGTATCGAGCGGGGAGATGACCACGAACTCGGAGCCCTCGGCCGGGGTGACATCCTCCGACGGGGTCTCGCTGGGGGACTCCGTCTCGGTCTCTGTCTCCGTCTCGGAGGGGGTGCCGGTGTCCGTGACGGAAGAGGTGTCGGTGGCGACCGGATCCTCGTCCCCGCCACGGCTCAGCACCAGATAGGTGAGGCCGCCGCCCACCACGAGCACCATTGCCAGGACGCAGCCGAGCGCCACGGTGATGATCGCCCACGGTCGCTTCGGGGCCGGGGGCCGGTCGTAGCCGCCGGGGCCTTGCGGACCGCCGGGACCGCTGGGACCTTGCGGGTCGCCCGGACCTTGGGGCCCGCCGGGGCCGGGGCCCTGGGGGCCGCCGTATCCGGGGCCCTGCGGGGCCGACGGGGGCTGCTGCCAGGCGGGCTGCTGCGGGGGCGGGCCCTGCGGGGGCGGAGGCTGCTGCCATGGAGCCTGCTGGCCGTTCTGCGGCTGCCCGCCCTGCGGGTGGCCGTTCTGGTGCGGTGTTCCGTCGGGTCCCTGAGGTCCGTTGCTCGGACCACCCCATCCTGCGCTGGACATCAGTTCCCCTCACCTGTGTCAGACATGTGCTCACAGAAGGATAGGCGCGCAGGCCGCGCCCCGGTAGGCGCTCGAGCGCGGCCGGCCCCGTCGGCGCCCGACCGGCGGCCGACGCGTGCGCCGTGCGCGGCGCTGACGTGCGCGGACGGGGGAGCGGGGCGAGAGGTCCCGATGCGGTCACGAGTGGAGGGGGACGCGATGGGTGTGCGGGGCGGTGGGTCAGTACCCCGGGGCGGCATCGCCCGACATGCGAATGACCCCTGATCCGCGAGCGAACTCGCAGGTCAGGGGCCATTCTTGCGGCGGAGGATGGGGGATTTGAACCCCCGAGGGCGTTAACCCAACACGCGTTCCAGGCGTGCGC
>JAAZLF010000640.1 GCA_012799425.1 Actinomycetales bacterium
CGTAGCGCCGGTCGCGGCCCCTGGCGAGGTCGACGACCTCCCCGACCCGTCGGCGCGCCTCGCGCCGCCATCGGGCGCGGACCCGGGCGGCGGTGTCCTCGACGAGCTGCGCGTCCCCCGCGATGTGCCGCAGGTCCAGCAGCGCGATCGCGGTGCGCAGGTCGGTGGCGGCGACCTGCTCGCACTCCTCGGGGCTGCGCATCGAGTGGTCCAGGGAGGTGCCGGAGTCCCAGATCGGGTACCACAGCGCTCCGGCGAGCGCGGCGGCTTGCTCGGAGCCCACCCGGGCAGGGTCCACGAGCAGCACCAGGTCGAGGTCGCTGGCGGGGCCGAGGGAGCGGCGGCCCAGGGAGCCGATCGCGGCGAGCGCCGCGCCGCCGTCCCCGGGCACGGCCTCGCCGGCCCGCTCCCACAGGGTGCGCAGCCAGTCGTCGACGAGGTCGGACTGGGCGAGCCTGCGGGAGGGACCGGCGGAGGGGTCCGCGAAGCCCTCGTGGAGCACCTGGGTGATCCGGCGGGAGGAGAGCTCCTCAGAGGGCATCCGCCCCCCGTTCCCCGGTGCGCACGCGCACCGCGGTGCCAACGTCGGTGGTCCAGATCTTCCCGTCGCCGATCCTCCCGGTGCGGGAGGCGGCGAGGACCAGTTCGATGATCGCGGACTCGTCGCTCTCCAGCGCGAGCACCTCGACCTTGATCTTGGGGATGGTGTCGATTGTGTACTCGGCGCCGCGGTAGACCTCGGTGTGGCCGCCCTGGCGGCCGTAGCCGGCGACCTCGGTGAGGGTCAGGCCCGTCACCCCGTACTCGCGCAGGGAGTCAGTGACGTCCTGCAGGGCGTGCGGCTGGATGATGGCGGTGATCAGCTTCATCGGGGCTCTCCTGCGACGGCGGGGCGGGTGGTCTCCTCGGCGGCGTCCGCGCCGGGTCCGGCGGCCTCGCGGACCGGGCCGGGCCCGTCGACGGGGCCGTCGGCCGCGGCACGGCCGACGGGGGCCGGGTTGCGCGGCTCGGGACCGGGGTCCCGGGTCGGGAAGGCGGGGGCCGAGGAGCGGTCCCGGCGGGAGGCCAGGGCGCCGACCAGATCGTATCCGGCCTCGGCGTGATGGGTGATGTCGATCCCGGCCTGTTCGTCGGCCTCGGGGATCCGCCAGCCCATCGTGTACTTGAGCACCAGGGCGATGGCGAGGGTCAGCGCCGCGGAGATCAGCATGGCCACGATCGCGACGAGGGTCTGGACCAGCAGCAGGCTCGCGCCGCCGCCGAGGAGGAGACCGCCGTCCACGGCGAGGAAGCCGATCCCGATGGTGCCAACGAGGCCGCCGACCAGGTGCACGCCGACCACGTCGAGCGAGTCGTCGATGCCGAAGCGGTACTTCAGGCCGACGGCGAGCGCGCAGGCGAGACCTGCCGCGAGACCGAGCACGGTCGAGGTGAGCGGCGTGAGCGCGGCGGCGGCCGGGGTGATCGCGACCAGGCCGGCGACGACGCCCGAGGCCATGCCGAGAGAGGTGACGTGCTTGTCGCGGATCCGCTCCACGAGGGCCCATCCGAGCATGGCACCCGCCGTGGCCACCGTGGTGTTGACCCAGGCCAGGCCTGCGGTGCCGTCGGCCGTGCCGGCGGAGCCTCCGTTGAAGCCGAACCAGCCGAACCACAGCAGTGCGGCGCCGAGCATGACCAGCGGCAGGTTGTGGGGCTTCATCGGCTCCTTGCCGAAGCCCTTGCGCGCGCCGACCACCAGGGCGAGCACGAGACCGGCGACGCCGGCGTTGATGTGGACCACGGTGCCGCCGGCGAAGTCGACCGGCTCGGCGATCGCGGCGAAGGGGCCGTCGCCGCTGAGCAGGCCGCCGCCCCAGACCATGTGGGCCAGGGGTGCGTACACGATCAGCACCCACAGGGCGGCGAAGACCAGCCAGGTGCCGAGCTTGACGCGGTCGGCGATCGCGCCGGAGATCAGGGCGGTGGAGATGATCGCGAAGGTCATCTGGAAGCCTGCGGCGACGAGGAAGGGCACGCCGCTCTCGGCGAGGAGGGACTGGTCGTCAGTGCCGGCCAGGCCCAGGAACTCCAGCGGGCTCCCGAACAGGCCGCCAACGTCGGTGCCGAAGGCGATCGAGTATCCGGCGACGGTCCAGGCGATCGCGACCACGGCGATCGCGCTGAATGACATCAGCATCATGTTCAGCACGGTGCGGGCTCGCACCATGCCTCCGTAGAAGAGGGACAGGCCCGGGGTCATCAGCAGCACGAGGGCAGCACTGGTGAGGATCCAGGCGGTGGCTCCGGTATCAAGGTCGAAGGTCTCCATGGCGGCTCCTGGTGGAGGGTGCCGGACCGGGAACGCTGTGCAGGTCCCGGCTCCGAACGGCCGTGCGGGCCGTGGCCTCATGGTGCGCTCACAGCCCGGTGAGTCCCACCGCGAGAAGCCCCCGTGACCTTTCCGTGATGCGCGATCTTGCCGGATGGACGCCCCGTAGCGGCGCAGGACCCCCGTCGCTGCCGACGGGGGTCCTGCGGGGAGGCGGACGAGCTGGGGGGGGCGGTCAGCCCTCGAGCAGCGCGTCCACGAAGCCGTGGGGGTCGAAGGGAGTGAGGTCGTCCACGCCCTCCCCGAGGCCCACCATCTTCACGGGAACGCCGAGCTCCCGCTGGACGTTGACCACGATGCCGCCCTTGGCGGTGCCGTCGAGCTTGGTCAGCACGATCCCGGTGATGTGGACCGCCTCGGAGAACACGCGGGCCTGCTGCATGCCGTTCTGGCCGGTGGTGGCGTCGATGACCAGCAGCACCTCGGCGACCTGGTCGCCGTGCAGGCCCTTCTCGGCGACGCGGCGCACCTTGCCGAGCTCGTCCATCAGGCCCTTCTTGTTCTGCAGGCGCCCGGCGGTGTCGATGATGACCACGTCGACCTCCTGCTCGATGCCGGCCTTGACGGCGTCGAAGGCGACGGCGGCGGGGTCCGCGCCGTCGCGGTCGGAGCGGACGGTGTCCACGCCCACCCGGGAGCCCCAGGTGGCCAGCTGCTCCGCGGCGGCGGCGCGGAAGGTGTCCGCGGCGCCGAGCACGACGGTGCGCTCGGCGGCGACCAGGACGCGGGCGAGCTTGCCGACGGTGGTGGTCTTCCCGGTGCCGTTGACGCCGACCATCATCAGCACGGAGGGGACCTCGACGCCGTCCGGCGCCTCCCGGCGGGTGGCCGCGAGGCGGCGGTCCAGGTCCGGGTTGACCAGGGCCAGGAGCTCCTCGCGCAGAGCCTCGCGCACCACCTCGGGATCGTCGGTGCCGAGCACCTGGATGCGGCGGCGGAGGTTCTCGAGCATCTCGTCGGCGGCGTCCGGGCCGAGGTCCGCCATCAGCAGCGTCTCCTCGATCTCGTCCCAGGTGTCCTCGTCCACGCCGGAGCCGCGGGTGAGGAGGGTGAGGATGCCGCGGCCCAGGGCGGCGGCGCGGGAGAGCCGCTCGCGCAGGCGCACCATCCGCTCGGCGGGAGCCTCGGGGGTGTCCAGGAGGGTGCCGGGGGCGGGCTCGTCCGCGGCCGGGGCGGGCTCCTGCTGCGGTGCCTCTTCGGGTGCTGGCGCCCTCTTGGCGGTGGCCGGGGCCTCCTCGGCCGGGCGTTCCTCGACGACGGGGGCCTGGGCCGGGTCCTCCTGGTCGAAGGGGACGTCCGCGGGTGAGGTCTCGGGCTCGAGAGGCGCCGGCGCTTCGGTCGCGGGCTGCTCGGCGGCGGGCTCCGACGTCGCGGGGGCGTCCTCGTGCGGAGCGGGCTTCACGGCCGGGGCCGAGAGGGTGTCGGCCCAGGTCGGTGCGTCAGGGCGCTCCTTGACCGCGGTGGCGGAGCGGGTCGTCCCGGTCTCGGTGCCGTCCTCACCGCGGGCAGTGGTGTCGTCCGAGGACTGCTTGCGGCCGCGGCTGCGCAGATATGCCCAGGCGCCGGCTCCCAGGACGGCGACAGTGCCTCCACCGCCGGCGATCAATGCGAGTAGGGCATCGGGTTCCACGGGTCACCTCCGAGGTCGGGGAAGCCGACGAAGCGGCGAGAACAGCCGCCAGTCTAGGCGGGATGCGGGAGCGGCCCCGACGAGTGCTCCGTCCCGACGGTCAGCGCCGGGTGCGCGAGGTGTGGCGGGGATCGACGTCCTCACGATCGGTGCGCTCATCGTCCACAGCACCCTTCAGGTGCGGCAGTGCGACCGCGATCATGATCCCGGCGGCCAGCAGCACGGCGAGGGCCAGGAAGACGATGACGACGAACGGCAGATCCATGTGGTCATTGTGCACCTCGCGGCGGGGATGCCGCGGGACCGCGGGGTGCGGCGCGCCTCACCCCGCGGCAGTGGCCGCAGCAGTGCGCGGTCTCAGCCCAGCTCGGGGAACCAGATGCCGATCTCGCGGGCGGCGGACTCCTCGGAATCCGAGCCGTGCACGAGGTTGAGCTGCGTCTCGAGCCCGAAATCGCCGCGGATCGACCCGGGGGCCGCCTTCTCCACG
>JAAZLF010000641.1 GCA_012799425.1 Actinomycetales bacterium
CCGTCGACGTCGTGCTGATGGACGTGCGCATGCCGCGCATGGACGGCATCGAGGCCACCGCGGAGATCCTCGCCCGGGCGCCCGCGGAGCGTGCCCCGAAGATCATCGTGCTGACCACCTTCGACCTCGACGAGTACGTCGTCGCGGCGATCCGCGCCGGCGCCAGCGGTTTCCTGCTCAAGGACGCCCAGCCCGAGGATCTGCTGGGAGCGATCCGCACCGTGCACCGGGGCGATGCGGTGATCGCCCCCTCGGCCACGCGTCGACTGCTGGAGAGAGTGGTCAGCGCTCCGGACCCGCAGGAGAAGGACACCTCCGTCCTGGCGCCGCTGACGGAGCGCGAGCGCGAGGTGCTGACCCTGATGGGCCGCGGATTCTCCAATCGCGAGATCGGCGCCGAGCTGTTCGTGGCCGAGGCGACCGTGAAGACCCACGTGGGCCGGGTGCTCGCCAAGGTCGGCGCCCGGGACCGCGTCCAGGCCGTGATCATCGCCTTCGAGACGGGGCTGGTCGCCGCCGGCACGGAATGACCGCCGCGGCCGGGGTCAGACCACGGTATGACAGCGGCACCGCAGGGGTCTGAGCACGGGGCCGAAGCGCACGACCGCAGGGGGACGACGCACCAGACGGCGAGGGCGGAGGATCGACGATGACAGCTCCCCTCCACGCGAAGGAACCCGATGACCGCCTCATCCCAGGCCGCTCCCCCGTCCCCCGCTCCCGCTGAGGCGCCCACGATCGTCGCCCGCGGGATCACCCGCAGCTACGGCACCGGAGCCGGTGCCGTGACCGCGCTGGACTCCGTGGATCTCGACATCGCCCGTGGCCGTTTCACCGCCATCATGGGCCCCTCGGGCTCCGGGAAGTCGACCCTGCTGCACGTGCTGGCAGGGCTCGACGAGGTCGATCAGGGCTCCATCCGGCTGGACGGCACCGAGATCACCGATCTCGGCGACGACGCCCTGACGCGCCTGCGCCGTGAACAGATCGGGTTCATCTTCCAGTCGTTCAACCTGCTGCCGATGCTGAGCGCTGAGCAGAACATCCTGCTCCCGCTCGAGCTCGCCGGCAGGCGTGCGGACCGCGCCTGGCTGGACACCCTCACCTCCGCCTTCGGGATCGCCGACCGGCTCACGCACCTGCCCTCCCAGCTCTCCGGCGGCCAGGTGCAGCGCGTGGCGATCGCCCGCGCCCTGGTGACCTCCCCCGCAGTGGTGTTCGCTGATGAGCCCACCGGCAACCTCGATTCGCGCACCACCGAGGAGGTGCTCGACTTCCTGCGGCTCTCCGTCGACGAGTTCGGCCAGAGCGTCGTCATGGTCACGCACGAGCGCGACGCCGCCGAGCGCGCCGACCGGATCATCACCCTGGCCGACGGCCGCATCGCCGGTGACGAGGATCTGCGGGGGCAGCGCTGATGGCACGCCGCTCCACCGTGAAGCTCACCCCGCTGCGCCGGCACCTGGCGGCCGTGCTGACCATCGCCCTGTCCTGCGCCTTCGTGGCGATCATGTTACTGGCCGGCAACCTCGTCCAGGCCTCCCTGCGCTCTGAAGCGGTTCAGCAGTTCGAAGGCGCCGATCTCCAGATCACGCGCGAGCTGGGCGAGGAGGACTGGGACTCCGACGAGCCGCTGGCGGCCCCCGAGGTCTCGGGCGCGGCCGAGGTCTGGCCCCAGATCCAGTACATGACCGAGATCGTCTCCCCCGACGGGAACTCCTTCCTCGCGGTGGAGATGCTTCCCGCCGGCGAGGCGGGCGACGACATGCTGAGCGCAGGCTCGGCAGCCACAGGGGCCGGCGAGATCGTGCTCGACG
>JAAZLF010000642.1 GCA_012799425.1 Actinomycetales bacterium
CGAGCCCGTCTGCGCCCGGTCTGCTGCGGAGGTCATCATCGGGGCCCGGCCGGTCTGCTGCGGTGGACATGTCAGATCCGCTCCTTGATCTCGTCGACATCCCGGCGCACCGTCTGGACGGTGCGCTCCGGGGTGGGGGTCAGGCCCTCGGCCTTCTTCTTGCCGAGCAGGGCCGCGATGCCGGCCGCGAGGAACACCACGGCGGTGACGATCAGGGCCGCGGCCCAGGCCGGCAGGAAGACGGCGAGGACCAGGATCAGGGTCGCCAGCAGCGTGCCGACCCCGAACCAGGCGAGGATCGCGCCGGCGCCGAACAGCCCGGCGGCGGTTCCGCCCTGCTTCGCCTTGTCGGTGTACTCGGCGCGGGCGAGCTTCAGCTCGTCCCGCACCAGGCGTGCCGTCTGCTCCGACAATCGATCCACCAGATCGGCGACGGAGGCATCGTGCGGGGGCGGGGTGGTGTTCACGAGGCGTTCCCTTCGCAGGTGCGGCGACGCTCGCTCAGTGCGCTGCCCTCCTGCGCGGCGCCCCGCCGAAGCGGGGACCGGAGGCGGGCGACGAGCGCCCTTCCTGGTACGTGGCTCACTCTAAGGAGGGCGCGCCTGCCACCGCCAGGCAGGCGCCGGGGCGGGACCTGTGGGCGAGGCGCGGACCTGCGACGTTGCCCCGTGAGCGGTGCAGGAGCAGGACTGTCCGACCGTCCGGTCGTGATCCGCTCCAAGTGGCGCAAGCGCGCCCGTCCGCCCCGTGGGCGTCGGGGCTGCGCCTCACTCCAGCAGCGGCTCGAGCTGCTCCCACAGCGGCTCGGAGAGGTCACGGCTGAACGTCTCGGTGAGGTGATGGGCGTCCCGGTACACCAGCGTGTCGCCGATGATCACCGGGCAGTCCTCGTCATTGCACAGCCGGTCGGTGAGATCCACGCGGTGCGCGCCGGTGCCCTCGAGGGCGGCGTCCTCCGCCTGGACGAGCTCCTCGACGAAAGCGTCCTCGAGCGGGGCCGCGCACTTCTGCGCGTCATCGACGTGCCGCGACAGGCACAGGCGCGGCGTGCGCTGCTGATCGGGGACATCCTTCATCACCGCGACCTCGGGGCCGTCGATCTGCGACAGGGTCGAGCTGAGACCCTCCTGCCACTGCGTGGCGAGATCGCCGTCATCCACCAGCGGCGTCTCGGGGTTGTTGTAGTTCGCGAGGATCACCAGCTCCGGCTGCTCCTCGTCGATCCGCTCGAGCACACCATCACGCCACTGCTCGCACGACGTGTAGGGCTGGTCCTCGTGCTCCTGGGCGATGTCGAGCGAATGGCACGAGCTCTTGGTGTTGGTGTCCAAGCGGATCGTGCCCTCCTCGGCGAGCTTCTCGAGCGCCGGATACCAGCTGGCCGCGTGGGAATCGCCGAACAGGAACACCAGCGGCGCATCGGGGTTCTCGCCCACCTGGCAGCCGCTGGGATCGGAGTCGGACTGGGAGCGGTGGCAGTCGGAGGCGTAGACTTCCGGGTTGTCATCCTCGGCCTCGTCGAGCCCCGGATCGAGGTTCCCCGGCACGACCTCGGTGCCCTCGGGCTTCTCACCCTCCTCAGGCGCCGCGACGGTCTCCTGAGCGGCGAGGCTCTGCTGCATCGCCGCCACATGCACCCCGCCGGACACGGCGATCAGCGCGACCGAGGCGGCCGCCGCGAGCATGCCCGTCCACCGCAGCCTGGCCTCCCGCAGGCGCCGCCACGAGATCACCGGCCGTTCCACGAAGCGGTACAGCAGCCACGCCAGCGGCACCGCGGCCGCGCCCAGCAGCAGCCGGATCCACAGCGGCAGCGGCTCATCGGAGAAGGCGACCGCCTGCGGGATCACCTGCAGCGGCCAGTGCACCAGGTACAGCGAGTACGAGATCGCGCCGACGAACTGCATCGGCGCGAGCCCCAGCACGCTCGTGGCATGCCACCTGCCCGGAGCCGCGCCGCCGATGATCATCAGCGCCGTCGCGAGGACCGGCAGCGCCGCGGTCCAGCCCGGGAACGGCGTGCCCTCGTCGTACACCAGCGCGATCACCAGCAGCGAGCCCAGACCCGCCCAGGCCAGCAGCCCGATGCGCGGCGACCGCAGCCAGGCCGCGCCCGTGCGCAGCAGCATCGCCACCAGCCCGCCCACGCCCAGCTCCCAGGCACGGGTGGGCAGGGAGAAGAAGGTCCACGGCTGCGAGATATCCATCAGCAGCACGCAGGCCAGGAACGATACGGCCGTCAGAAGCACCATCGCGGCCATCAGTCGGCGCTCGCTGCGGCGGCACAGCCAGAACACCACCGCCAGCACCGCCGGCCAGAACAGGTAGAACTGCTCCTCGATGCCCAGCGACCAGTAGTGCTGGAACACCGAGGGAGTCGCCTCGGCGAGGTAATCCGTGTCCTCCAGCGCGAAGCGGTAGTTCGGCACATACAGTGCGGTCGCGATCGCATCCTTGACCACGCTCTCCAGCAGCAGCGGCGACATCCAGATCCACGCCGCCACCACGGTCAGCGCCGCCACCAGCAGCGAAGCAGGCAGGATGCGCCGCGCCCGCTTGGCGTAGAAGGCACCGAAACGGATCCTGCCCTCCCGCTCGAGCGACTCCAGCAGATGCGTGGTGATCAGGAAGCCCGAGATCACGAAGAACACATCCACGCCCACATAGCCGCCGGAGAGCGTCTCCACTCCCGAGTGGAAGAGCACCACCAGCAGCACGGCGATCGCGCGCAGCCCCTGGATGTCGGGGCGGAAACCGGATCGTCGCGTCGGGGCGGTGCTCGGGGGCGGAGGGGCGTTGGCGGTCACAGGGCTCCTTGCGGTCTAGGACAACCGCGAGGATAACGAACGGGTCACGGAGTGGGGGCCGGGCGGTGACCTACGCCGCGCCCCTCACCGGGCGTCCGGGAGCCGACGCTCCCCGGCCGGTGAGTCGTTCCGCGGCCGGCGCGGCCGCGGATCGACCGCCTCCTCACCGCTTCGGTGACCGCCCTGTCTCCGCATCCTCACCCATCTCCTCGATGTACGCGGCGAAGATCTCCGTGCGCAGCGCCTCGACCCGCTTCGCGAGCACCTTGCGGTCCTTGCGGGTGGTGCCCGGGGCCTTCAGCAGCTGGGCGGCGCGCTCACAGCTGTCGAGCCGCTTCGACCACTCCTGTGCCTTCTGCTCCTCGTCGGCGTCGTCCGCGGAGGCTGCGAGGTAGTCGACCTGTTCGCGGAGGATGCCGACGGTGGTCAGCACCCCCTCGGGCCTGTCCGTGGTGACCTTCTGCAGCTTCGCGCCCTGCTCCTTGATCGACTCCCACACCTCGGGGTGGGAGGAGAGCCAGCGCGCAGCCGCCGCGAGCAGCGGGATCGCCCACTTCGCGGTGTTGATCACGGTGCCCACCTTCGAGGAGGGCAGTGCGAGCTTCTTTCCGGCCATGGTGTGCGCTCCTTCGATCCGGGGTGGGCCCAGTATGGACTCCTCGGGCCGGCCGCGTCCGTGCGCGGGCCAGGCGGGCCCTGGATGCTTGCGATCCAGCACGGTTCATGATGACCTGGAGGTGCCGCGACCGCGGCTCCAGGAGGACGGAACCGACGATGAGCGATGCCGGCACGAGCACTGCGCCTCGCCTGCGGCACCGCTGGGTGCGCCTGCGGGTGCTGCTCGCCGTCGCCCTGCTGCTCGGGGTCGGCGCGACGCCCACCCTCGCGGCCTGGACCGATTCGGAACAGGTCAGCGCGAGCTTCGAGGCCGAGACCCTTCCCCCGCCCACGCTGACACGCGATTGCCAGTTCCGGCCCGGGCTGCTTGGGATCGGCGCCCGGGTGCGCATCTACTGGGCGATCCCCGAGGGGTACTCGCTGGATGACATCCAGGTCGAGGCCTCCACCAGCGGTCTCGGCTCGATCCTCGCCCCGCTGACGGGCTTCAGCGTGCGCGGCAACACCGAGCAGCTCGCAGACGGCACCTACCAGACAGAAGTGCCCGCGAATCTTCTGGGCGGCCTGCTCGGCCTCGGCTCCGAGCTCGAGATCGCGATCGTTCTCGCCCCGGATGACAAGGGCGACTGGACCTCCGAAGCCGCCTCCGTGGCCAGCAACGCGGGCCTGATCGTCGGTCTCGGCGGCAGCTGCCGCAACCTCACCTGAACCGCTGGTTCCTGCGCCCGGGCCGGTGTGCCGAGCGCTGCTCCGACCAATCAGAAACGGACAATTGCCTCGGAAATGCAAAGGTCCTCCCTTTCCCGGGACGGTTGCGGATAACCTGCAAGGACACTGAACGGGCAGCGCGACGAGAGGGTACGAGAAATGGCCGCCACCGCACGGAATGACAATCACCGGGGCCGGAAGGTCCGCGCACTGCTCGCCGGAGGGCTCGTGCTCGGCGTCGGCGCCGCCGTCACCCTCGCCGCCTGGACCGACCAGGAATGGGCGATCGGCGAATTCGGCGCCGGCAGCTTCAACGTCGAGGGCAGCACCGACGGCACCACCTTCACCGACCACGCCTCCGCGGAGGGCGCCGCCGAACTCGCCTTCGAGCTCCCCGCCGCCGAGAACCTCAGCCCCGGCGACACCGTCGCCGCCCCCTTCGTGCTCCGGCTCGACGAGGCCACCAGCTACGACGCCACGGTCGAGCTGACCGATGCGACCGGCGAGGGCGCGAACGCCGCGAACCTCAGCTACGGCATCGTCAGCGTCGACTCCGCGGCCGAGTGCAGCGACACCGCCACCGGCACCGACATCGTCCCCGCCGGCACCGCGCTCGACGCGACCACCGGCGCCACCACCTTCGACCTGGCCGCCGGCGCCGACGGGGCTGCGGGCGCAGAGACCACGCTCTGCTTCCAGGTCACCGCCGGCCCCGACCTCGCCCAGAGCGAGACCGGCACCGCGACCTGGGGATTCACGGCCACCTCGGTCGAGTGACCGGCGGCGACGCCGCATCCTCCACCGCACCGTCCAGGCTCAGGGGGTACTGACCGTGAGCGCACGGACCACCACCGCCGGCGGCCGGGTGATGCGCAGGCTGGGAGACCACCTGCTCACGCTCCTGGCCGTCGGCGGTGCTGTCTGCATCCTGCTGGTGATCCTCAGCTGGGTCTTCAGCATCTCGATCATGATGTTCCGCACCGGCTCCATGAGCCCCACCATCAGCGCCGGCTCGATCGCCTTCGTGCGCGAGATCCCCGCCGCCGAGATCGACGAGGGGGACGTGGTCACGGTCGATCGCGGAGAGTCGGTCCTCCCCGTCACCCACCGCGTCACCGAGCTCCGCGCACACGACCCCGCCACCGGCGAGGTCACCTTCATCATGCAGGGCGACGCCAACGACACCGCCGATCCGGAGCCGTACACCGCCACCGAGGTGCGTCGGGTGATGTTCGCCGTGCCCGGGGCGGCGCGAGTGGTGCAGCTGATGGGCGACCCCCGTGTGCTCGCAGGCCTGACCATCGGCGCGGCGCTGCTGGTGGTCTGGGCGTTCTGGCCCCGCCGAGGCAGCCCTGACGGCGCCGAGCCGGAGACCGTCAGCGATCCCACCGACGGCGCTGACCCCTCCGCCCCGCGCGCCGTGGCGCTGCCCGCCCTCGCCGCGCTGATCCTCGCCGCGCCCGGCGCCGGGGATGCGGAGACCACCCTCATCACCGGTGAGCACCTCCGCTTGCAGACGACGGGCGACCCCGCGCAGATGCAGAACCTCGCCCCCGGCCAGAGCGTGCCGTGGGAGGTGGGCGTGTGGGCCGAGGCCCCGGACCCCGGAGAGATCCGGATCGGTCTCGCCGGACGCGGCGAGCTCGCCGCGCAGCAGGACGCCCTGCTCGTCGCCGTCGAAGCGTGCCCCACCCCGTGGGACGGCACCGACTGCGCGGAACGCGCGCAGACCGTGCTCGAGCGCACCCCGCTCGACCAGCTCGGCTCACCGGAGGCCACCCACCACCTCATCACGATGGACGCGGCAGAACAGCGCTGGCTGCGGATCACCGTCACGCTCTCCGCCTCCGCCGCGGATCTGGACGGCGCTCACGGCGAGCTGCTCGTCGAGGCGGTCGGCGCCGGTGAGCACCTCACCACCGACGATCCCCCGCACGGCCCGGGCGGCGACACCGGTGGAGGCGCCGGCAGCGACTCGGACGGCAGCTCCGGAGGGGACCTCGCCCGCACCGGCGCCGCCTCCACGCTCCCGCTCACGCTCGCCGCCTCGGCCCTGCTCATCTCGGGGACGGCCCTGGCCCTGCGCGCACGGCGCAGGCACTGAGCGAAGGCCCCTCACGCCAGGTCCCGCGCACACCAGGCCCCTCACACCGGGCCCCCTCACACCAGGTCCCGCGGGATCCTCCGCTCCCAGTTCTGCGAGTGCACGCGCGGATCGCCCCTCTCGGCGTCCAGCTCGAACGCGTCCAGCTGGGCGTCGATGATGAACTCCTCGCGGGTGGAGGTGAGGATCGTGCGGGTGCTGATCATCGCGCCCCAGTCCTCCCGCTCCACGCGCCGCACCGTGCGGGTCTCGCCCCGCACCGAGTTCACGTCGTTCCAGCGGAAGCTGTACCACTCGGTGGTGGCGCGACGGATCCGGCTGCCCGTCTCCTCGATCACGAACTCGCCCTGGTCGTTGGCGACCTCGAGCACCGACTCGTTCGTGGCCAGGTCACGGGTGACCCGCCAGTGGTGCTCACCGGGGGAGACGTCGGTGACCTCGAGCGGCTCGGCCGCCTCGGGCTCACCGAACTGCCGCAGATGCGCATCCTCCTTCCGGGGCGGACGCACCGGCAGGCGCAGACTGCTCGACCCGGTGGACAGCGTGACCGTCGCCGCCTCGGGAGCCGGCCAGATCAGCGGCCAGTACGAGGTCGAGATCGACAGCCGCAGCTTGTGCCCGGCCGGGAACGACTGGGCGATCCCGTTCAGCGGCACCTCCACCCGGTACTTCTTCCCCGGCTCGAGCGGCTGCGGGTCCCCGCTGCCATCGCGGTGGGTCAGGTTCAGCACGCCATAGGTCACGCGGGTCGCCTCGCCGTGCGTGTTCACGTCGGAGAGCCGCACCGCCAGCTGCGCGACCGGCTTGTCCGCGCTGACCTCCAGCACGCAGGCGGGCCGGCCGAAGATCTCCAGCTCCTCCGTCAGCTCCGGGGACTCGAAGAACAGCGCACCGCCATCCTCCTCCCGCTGGTCGAAGGGCAGATCCGGCACAGCCGCGTAGGAGGCCCACTTCCCGGCGAACATCCCCACGCTCAGCGGGGACTGCACCGAGACCTCACGATCCGGCCCGTCGGCCGCGCCCTCCTCGAGATGATGGCCGCGCAGCACGTACTCGCGCTCCTGGATCCGCGGGGAGGGCCACTGGTCCTCCGCGATCCAGCGACCCGGGCGGTCTTCGTAGGAGGCGGCGGGGGAGACGCTGTCCTGCATCCACGCCCGCACCATCGGCTCATCCATCACCCCAGTGTCGGTGCCCTTGAGCCAGTGATCCCACCAGCGCACCACCTCCTGCAGGAACCCGATCGCCGGGCCGGGCACGCCGATGTGCGGATACTTGTGCCCCCACGGCCCGATCAGGCCCTTGCGGGGCACATCCAGGTTCTCCATCAGGCGGAAGATCGCATTGGTGTACCCGTCGGCCCAGCCCCCCACAGCCATCACCGGAACCTGCACCTGGGAGTAGTCCTCGCACACGGAGGCCGGTTTCCAGTAGTCGTCCCGCCGCTGATGGGTCAACCAGGTCTCCAGCCACAGCCCGCTGCCGGCAAGGCGCTCGTGCCACATCTCGCGCCAGCGCTCGCCCACGATCTGCGGATCCGGCGGCAGGGAGTTGAAGGCGAACATCACCGTGGCCTCGGAGAGGTTGTCCGCCAGCAGCGCGCC
>JAAZLF010000643.1 GCA_012799425.1 Actinomycetales bacterium
ACAGGCAGAGGACGGCTCGTGGAGCCTCGGCCCCGCCCGCTTCGACGATCTGGGCCGCCTGGTGGGCCTGGGGCAGCTGGAGGTCGAGCACGCGGGAGTGGACCTGTACCGCGCCCCGGTGGACAACGAGCGCGCCCGCACCCGGGCTCCGCTCGAGGCGCGCTGGAAGCGGATCGGACTGGACCACGCCCGTCGCCGTCTGGTCGAGATCTCCACGGACCCGGCCGACGCCTCGGTGCTCGTCGTCCGCAGCCGGATCGGACTGGACGGCTCGGCGCTGGGCGCCGATGTCACCGAGCGCTTCCGCGGTGACGCCGAGGGCGTCGACGTGGACGTGACCGTGACGCCCTCGACGTTCTGGCCCGCCGACCTGCCGCTGCCGCGGATCGGCTGGACCTTCGCACTGCCGTCGGCCCCCGATCAGGTGGAGTACGAGGGCTTCGGCCCGCACGAGTCCTATCCCGACACCGGCGGCGGCACCACGTTCGGCCGCTGGGCGTCCTCGCTCGAGGACCTCCAGGTGCCGTACGTGTTCCCGCAGGAGAACGGCAACCGCGCCGGGACGGTGCGGGCAGCGCTCGGCGACGGGCGGGCCACGGCGCTCGAGCTGTGGGCCCCGGACGGTCTCGGCTTCGTGGCACGGCCCTGGCCCACCGCGGAGCTCGACGCCCGCGCCCACGACGGCGCCCTGCGCCGCGACGGCCGCACCTGGGTGACCCTCTCCTCCGCGCTGCACGGCGTGGGCTCGGCGGCCTGCGGTCCCGAGCCGCTGCCCCGGTACGTGCTCAGCGCCCGCCGGGAGAGCTTCCGGTTCCGTCTGGGCGCCGCGCGCCCCTGAGATCGAAACCTCCCCGTCACCTCGCTCACGACGGCGCCCGATATCCTTGCTCGGGCGTCGTCGTGACGCCATGACGAGGCAGGACCGAGGAGAAGAATGAGCCAGGGGTACGGACCGGAGCACGGGCAGCAGGGGCAGTGGGGCCAGGACGGGCAGAACCCGCCGCCCGCACCGCAGTGGGGGCAGCCTGAGCAGGCTCCGGCCCCGCAGCCGCACTGGGGGCAGAGCTCCCCCGCGTCGCAGGGCGGCTCCCCGATGGCCTCGCCCTCCCAGCCGCAGTGGGGCCAGGCCTCACCCGCTGCCGCGCCCGGCGGCTACCCGGGGGCGTCGTACCCCGGCGCTCCCGGTGCCGCAGGCGGGAGCTACCCGGCACCCGGTGCGAGCACCCCCTCGATGCTCTCGAACATCATCAAGTGGATGTTCTTCGCGGTGCTCGCGGTGGTCGCGGTGCGCCTCATCGGCAACGTGATCGTGTTCGGCATCGGGGCTGCGGGCGGCGCCGCCGGCTCCCCCGAGGTGGTCGGGATGGGCAGCCTCTTCGGCCTCCTGGTGCTGCTGGTCAACGGCGTGGTGTCCCTGGCGGTCCTGGTGCTGGCCGTGATGGTGATCGTCCAGGCCTCCGGGCGCGGCCGCACGGGCGCGATCGTCGTGGTCGCCGCCATGGTCCTGGCCGTCATCGCCTACTGGATCGTCTACGGGATCTACACCGTGATCATCGTGAACGCGACCGATTACAGCACGGTCGGCGTGATGTCGCTGGTGTACCTGGTTGTGGAGATCATCCGCTCCCTGCTCGTGTTCGCGGCGCTGATCGTGGGCGCCATGATGTCCCGCCGCTGGGCCGCGCAGAACGCCTGACCGCCCCGCGTCACGAACGCCCCGGACCTCGTCGAGGTCCGGGGCGTTCTCCGTGCGGGCAGCCGCTGCTCCTGCGCGCTGGGGTCAGGGGCCCAGCAGCAGGGTCTGCGCGCCCACGGTGACCATCGCCCGGCCGCCGCCGACGGCGTGCACGTCGCCGATCTCCTCGGCGGTGAGCATCTCCGCAGCGACCTCGCCCGTGGCCACGTCGATCGTCCGCAGCCGCTGCGCGCCGCGCGGGTCCAGCGGCTCCTGGCGCACCAGCGCATCCAGCACCACCGCCGTGCCGGTGCCCTGGGTGCCGCGCACGGCGGCGTCCGGCGAGGTCAGGGGCAGGGTCCACAGGTTCTCGCCGTCGGCGGTGCGGTAGGCCAGCAGCTGTCCGCTGTCGTTGGTGACGACCATGGCGGTGCCGTCGATGCCGATCCGCGCGGCGAAGGCCGAGGCCTGGCGCACGCCCTCCCCACCGGGCGCGGTCCACTGGCCGCTGCGCCCGTGCGCGACGATCTCGCCGCGCACGTCGGTGCCCTCCTCGGTGCCCGTGGCGAGCACGGCTCCGCCGTCCAGCCGCACCGACCAGTCGCCGGGCGGCGAGGGCGCCGACTCCCACAGCACCTCCCCGTCGCGGAAGGCGGTCGCGGTCACCGCGCCGTCGTCCGCGGAACAGGAGGTGAGCACC
>JAAZLF010000644.1 GCA_012799425.1 Actinomycetales bacterium
CCTCCCGGTCGAGCGAGCCGTCGGTCGATCTGGCCGACTCCGCGTCGGTCGCCGCGCTGTTCGACGCGGTCGGTCCGCTGGACGCCGTGGTCGTCACCGCCGGTGGCGTGCCCTTCAAGCCGGTCACCGAGCTCACGCGTGAGGACTACGCCGATGCCTTCGCCGTGAAGACGCTCGGGCAGCTCGACGTGGCCCGTCACGCCTTCGAGCACCTCAGGGACGGTGGCTCGGTCACGCTCACCTCCGGGGTGCTCTCGCGCGAGCCGATCGCGACCGCCGCGGCCGCCGCTGCCGCCAACGGCGCGATCGAGTCGTTCGTGACCACCGCGGCGACCGAGGCACCGCGCGGCATCCGCCTGAACGTCGTCTCCCCCGACGTGCTCGAGAACTCCCCGCATTACCATGCGACGTTCCCCGGCCACCGGCCCGTCAGCGACGCCGAGGTGGCGCGCGCCTTCGTCCGCGCGGTCGACGGGGTCGGCACGGGGCAGACGATCACCGTCTGAGGCGCGCGGCTCAGAGCGTCGCCACCGAGCCGGCGTCGACCCGATAGTTCGAGCCGGTCACGAACGAGGCCCGATCCGAGCAGAGGAAGGCGACCACGGCGGCGACCTCCTCGGGCTCGCCCCGGCGCTCGAGCTCGAGGTGCGGCCGCTCCTGCTCGAGGAAGGAGCGGATCGCCTCGAGCAGGAGCGCTTTTCCATCATCGCGTCGGTCATCGGGGTGCGGATGAAGGCCGGGGAGACCGCGTTGACCAGCAGCCCCTCACGTGCGTAGGTGCGTGAGAGCCCCTTGGACAGCGCGAGCAGCCCGGCCTTGGAGGCGCAGTAGGGCAGCTCGTCGTCGTAGGGCTGCACGGCGTCCTCCGAGGTGAGGAACACCAGACGGCCCCATCCGCCGCGGCGCAGCGCCGGCAGGAACTGCCGGGTGATGCGCACGGCGCCGAGCAGGTCCGTGGTGAGCGTGTCCACCCAGCCGTCGTCGTCGATCTCGTGGAACAGGCCCTGCGCCCCGGTGACCCCGGCGGCGTGGACGAGGATGTCGATGTCGCCGATCGCCTCCTGGACCGCCGCGCCGAGCGCTTCGATCTCCTCGAGGCGGGTGACGTCGGCGGCGTGGTGCAGCACGCGGCCCTCGGCGGGGTCGAGCGCGTCCGCGGCGCGGGCGAGCTCCTCGGGGTCGCGGTCGGTGAGGAACACCGTGACCCCCTCGTGCAGGAGCTCCTGTGCGGTGTGCCAGCCGATGCCGGAGCCCCCGCCGGTGATCAGCGCCTTCTTGCCGGTGATGCGGAGGTCCATGATCAGCCGATGCTCCCTCGCAGCAGCTCGCGGTCGGTGATCCTGTCGGCGATGACCGTGCGTGCGGCATCCCGCGCACCCTCGATCTGCCACATGAGCACGCCCACGGGCCGGCCCTCGCCGTCGAGGTAGTAGACGACGCTGCGCTCGGTGTCGTGGTGGACCTCGAGGATCTCCAGGGACGGGTCGAGGGTGCCGACCGCTTCCCAGCGCACCCCGTAGATCATCGAGTAGAAGTAGGGGGTGTGGGCGTAGGGGGCGTCGGAGCCGGCCATCGACCGCCCAGCGGCCGCACCGGATTCGCGGGCGTGGTCGACGTGCTCGATGCGGGTGCGGCCGAGGATCGCGTCGGGGTACTCGATGATGTCGCCGGCCGCCCAGATCGCGGGATCGGAAGTGCGCAGGTGCTCATCGACCACGACCCCTTCGGCGACCTCGAGCCCTGCCTGACGGGCCAGGTCCAGCCGGGGTTCGGCGCCGAGGCCGATCACCACGATGTCGCCGCCGACGGCGGTGCCGTCGTCGAGCGTGACGCCGACGTCCGCATCGTCCTGCACGGTGACGCGTTCAGCGCGACGCCCGGGCAGCAGCTCGACGCCGTGGTCGGTGAACAGCCGCTGGTACCGCTGCGCGAGGCTCGGCGGGAACTGCGAGGCGCCGAGCATGTCGTCGGGGAACACCATGGTGACGTGGGCGCCGTTCTGTGACAGGGCCGCGGCGAGCTCGGCCCCGATGTATCCGCCGCCGACCACCACGGCGCGTGCGCCGTCGGTCATCAGGTGCCGCAGCGTGCGGTAGTCCGCGAAGCTGCGGAAGTGGATGATGCGCTCGTCCTCGGGGCCCTCGAGGCGGCGCGGCTCGGAGCCGGTGGCGAGCAGCAGCTTCCCGTAACCGATCCGTTCGCCGCCCTCGAGCTCGACCTGCTTCGTCTCGCGGTCGATCGAGGTGACGACGGTGCGCACGCGCAGCTCGGCACCGGTGTCCTCGGCCGTGCCCAGGGGGACGGCGTCCTCGCCGAACTCGGGGTCGATCCACAGCTTCTTGGTGAGGGCCGGCCGGGTGTACGGGGCGTCCTCGTCGGAGCTCAGGATGCCGATGGTGCCGTCGGCACCGTGCTCACGCAGCGCGCGGGCGGCGTCGTCGGCCACCTGGCCTCCGCCGATGATCAGATAGTCGTACGAGGTCATCTCAGGGATCTCCTTCGTCGCGGCGTCGCTGTCCTTCGAGTAGACACGCTCGGCGCCGGAACTTCGAGCCGCCCGTCCATCCGGTCGGGGAGATCGTTTCGCCGCCTGGTGAGCAGTAGTTTCGACACACGGGCTCGCCCCGGCACGCACCACAGCGATCAAGAGACGAGGCTCCGGATGCGCCACCCCAGCCGTTTCACCATGACGAGGGGACCGGAGGGGCCATGCTGACTCCCGCCGCCCGGGGCACGCTGGGTGAGACCGTGCTGGAGGCTCTGCGCGCCGGGAACACCGCGGGCCTGGCAGAACTGCCGGGGCCCGACGACGCCGACGACGCCCAGATCACCCTGTGGTCACTGTTCGAGCTGCACCACCGCGGCTTCGATGACGTCGCTGACGAGCTGGAATGGGACCCGCAGCTGATCGCGCTGCGGCGCCGGCTCGAGGACGATCTCGAGCAGCAGCTGCGCGACCGCGCCCCGGAGCCTCCCGCGCCGGGCGCCTTCGCCGAGGACTTCTTCGCGTTCATCGCCGGGCACGACGGCCCGTCGGCCGCGGCGCATCTGCATCGCACCGCCACGAAGGAGCAGGCGCTGGAGTTCCTGCGGCACAAGTCGATCTACACGCTCAAGGAGTCCGACCACACCACGTGGACGATCCCGCGCCTGTCCTACCCGGTCAAGGCCGCGGTCGTGGAGCTGCAGTACGACGAGTACGGCGGCGGCAACCCGCACCGCCTGCATGCGAACCTCTTCGCGAAGGGACTCGCGGCGAGCGGCCTGGATGCTGAGTACGGCGCGTACATCGACGAGGCGCCGCTCGAGGTGCTCGTGCAGAACAACGTGATGAGCCTTCTCGGCCTCAACCGTCGGTTGCGGGCGGCCTCGCTCGGCTTCCTCGCCGCTTTCGAGGCGACCAGCTCCGCGCCCTCGCGCAAGATCGCTCGCGGCCTTCAGCGCCTCGACTTCCCGGCGGAGATGATCGAGTACTACACCGAGCACGTCGAGGCCGACGCGGTCCATGAGCAGCTGGCCGTGCGGACCGTGTGCGGCGCCCTGCTGGAGGAGGAGCCGGAGCAGTACGAGAACGTCTACTTCGGCGCCTGGGCGTGCCTGCACGTGGAGGACCTCTACGCGGACCGTGTGCTGAAGGAATGGACCGGATGACCCTCGAGAAGGACATCGCGAAGGATGGGGAGCATCCCGATGTGATCCTCTGCCCGGGCGGGCCGATGCTGCTGCGCGGCGATCACGTCATCGAGGACGAGAACGGCGTCGAGCACCGCACCTGGCGGCCGGTCAGCGCCGTCTGCCGCTGCGGCGCCTCGGGCATCAAGCCCTGGTGCGACGGCACCCACAAGCTGAAGCGGCAGCGCTGAGCGGCTCGGGACTCCGGGTCAGGCCAGCTTCCGACTGCGGTACCAGTAACCCATCAGCGGCATGACGGTGTAGACCACAGGGACGAAGGCGGCGAACAGCAGCGCCATCTCCAGCCAGGGGTTCCAGTCGGTCCGGCTGATCGCGAAGCCGACGGCGACGAAGACCAGGAGTGCGGCGAGCGACCAGGTCGCGAAGCGGTTCCGCTCACCCAGGAGCTCCTCCCGCCGGGTCTGCTCGCCCGTATGGACCGGCGGCGTCCCGGGCGTCGCCTTGAAGATGTGGACATCCGCCGTGGTCAGCACGTGCGTCCACCCGGCGGCGCGGAAGTACTCGAGGTAGTCCGCGTCGGGATCGCTCTCGTGAGCGAGGTCGAAGACGACATCCTCGGGCTCGCCGTCGACGAACCGCCATCCGTGCCCCAAGTTCGCGGTGCCCGCCAGGTGCTTCCCCTGCGCGGCCATCTCGGCGAACCTCGCCAGCTCCCTCGTGGGTTCGAACGCCAAGCCGGCGCTCATCGTGGTGGTCTTCCTCATGCGTCCTCCATGATCTGGTCTGCCATCGCCAGCAGGCGGCGGCGGTGTTCGATGTTGCGCACCAGCGCCTCGCGGCCGCCGGCGGTGAGCTGATAGATGCGGCGAGGCTCCTCGCTGTCGAGCTCCTCGATGAAGCCGGCGGAGCGGAGCTTCTTCAGCGTCGTGTAGAGCGAGGCGGGCCCCAGGGTGATCGCCCCGTCGCTGCGGTCCTCGAGGAACTGCGTCACCGCGTAGCCGTGGCGCGGCCGGACCAGCGCGAGCAGCACATGCATCGCGGCGTCGGCGAGCTCGCCGGTCTCGAAGCCCGATCTACGCGCCACGGCGCACCTCAGCATCATTCAACGATATATCCATGAGTGACATGGAAGCACGAGGGCGCCCTGGAAGCCAGCTGTAAAGCCGTGCTTTACGCGTGACGGATGTGAAGATAAGGTTTACGCATGGACGGCGAATGGGAGGCGGCGGCGCAGGTCACGCGCGGGCACATCGAATCGCTGCTCGCCACCCGCGGCGGCTCCCAGGAGTGGGCCACGACGATCGAGTCCGCTGCGGCCCTCATCGATTCCGCAGAGACGCTGCTCCGCACCACCGTCCAGTCCGCACGAGCCGATGGCGCGACCTGGCAGGCAATCGGGGACGCCCTCGGCGTCACCCGGCAGGCCGCCTTCCAGCGCTACGGCAAGCCCCTCGACCCGCGCACCGGAGAGCCGATGAACACCACACCCCTGCCCGACGCACCGAAGCTCGCCCGAACTGTGCTCGACGATCTCGCCGCGGCCTCCTGGGGCGCCGTGGCCGCACGCTTCGATTCCGCCATGACGCAGGCGCTCTCGGCCGACGGCCTCGCTGAGGCCTGGGCTCAGATCACCTCGCAGGTCGGACGGCTGGAGCAGTGCGGCGCACCGAAGCCGGCCCGCGCGGGCGACCTGACCATCACCAACACCCCGCTCAGCTTCGAGGCCGGCGACCTCACGGCGCGGATCACCTTCCGCGATGACCGCACCATCGCGGGCCTCTACTTCCTGGATCCGCAGGCCGCCTGATCCCTCAGACGCTCTGCCAGATGTCGTCCCCGCGACGCAGCGCGTCGAAGCCGCCGTCCACGAAGAGGACCTGACCGGTCATCCTGGCGTTCGCGGCGGAGACCAGGAAGACGTGCACGGCGGCGATGTGCTCGGCATCGGCGACCCCGTTGTACGGGGCGGGCATCGCCTCGTCGGCCATCGTGCGACCCTCCTCGCTCGCGAAGAGCTCGGTGGTCATACCGGTGCGCACCTGGCCGGGGCCCACCCCGTTCAGGCCGATCCCTGCACCCGCGTAGTCGGCGGTGGGTGCCGTGCGGCGGATCCAGCGGGAGATCGCGCGCTTGGAGCTCGAGTAGTTGGCGTAGCCGGTCTCGGGCCCCTGCGCGGCGAGCGCGGTGCCCCGGGCGATCGCAGCCTCGGCTTCGCCGGCCAGCAGCAGGTCCACCAGCTCGGGGTCGTTGCCCTGCAGCGTCGCGGCGGAGGTGGTGACGCTCACCCGCGGGGCGTCCGAGGCGGCGAGCTGCGGGCGCAGAGCCTCGATCAGGCGCACGGTGCCCACATAGTTGATCTTCACCGACAGCTCCGAGGGGGCGGAGACCCCTGCGTTCGCGACCAGGCCGTCGAGCACCCCGCCGGTGAGCTCGGCGATCTCCGCGGCGACGCGATCGATCTGCGCGGGGTCGGAGAGGTCACCGGTCACATCGCCCTCGCGCAGGTCGACCCGGATCACCCGGTCGCCTCCCGCCTCGAGGAGCTCCGCGGTGGACTTCCCGATCCCCGATGCTGCTCCGGTGACCACGATCGTGCGTGCCATGTCTTCGTCCTTCCGACGGCGAGGGGAGCGTCCGCAGCCTGCGAAGCGCTTCTGCGACTCAGCGTATCCGCCGGATCCTGCACGCTCCGGGCCCCCGGTCCCGTGTTGGTCGGCGCGAGCGCGAGGAGGAGCAGCACAAGACCGATCATGCCCAGCCCGGCCCAGCCGAGCGGGCCGAGGTGCTCGCCCACGATCAGGACGGCAAGAACGGTGGCGACGGCCGGTTCGGTGAGCGTGACGGTGGTCGCGGTGCTCGCCGAGACCTTCGTCAGCCCGACGCCGAAGGCCAGGTATCCCAGGAACATCGGCACCAGTGCCATGTATCCGGCGACGGCGAGGTTCTGGGCGGAGGCGATCAGCGGTGCGCCGGTGAGCAGCAGCACCGGGACGAGCAGACCTCCCCCGGAGCCGAAGACCGCCCCCATCGCGGCTGCGCGCCCGATGCCTGCGGTCATCAGCCGGTGCACCACCCAGGAGTAGCTCGCATAGGCCGCTCCGGCGACCAGGCCGAGCCCGATCCCGAGGAGGGTCGAGGCGGCATCCGCAGCCGGGCCGTCGAGCGTCGAGGCGCACAGGGCGGCGCTGCCCGCGATGCCGAGCCCGGCGGCCAGCATCCACCAGCGGCTCAGCGGCCTGAGGTCCACGAATCGCTCGAGGAGCCCGGACGCCAGCGGCGCCGATGCCAGGGAGACCACTGAGCCGATGGCGACGCCGGCGTGGTGCATCGAGCTGTAGAAAGCCAGCGGGTACACGGCCACCGCCGCCGCGCCGAGCAGCACGGTCCCGAGCCTCCGGCGCAGGGTGCCCCGCTCCCGGTGCAGAGCCGGGAGGGCGACGGCAGCCTGCAGCAGACCGCCGATGCCGAGCGCGGCCGCGCCGATCGCGAGCGGGCCGACGTCCGGAGCGAATGTCGCTGCGGTCCCTGTGGTTCCCCACAGCAGCGACGTGACGGTGATCGCGGCGATCCCCCACAGCCGGTCGCGGTTCATCCGGCGTCCACCATGGATGCCGCGATCCGCCGCGCCCTCACCATCTTCTCGGGCCGTCCTTCGAGACCCGCACGGCTGACCGCTCCTTCCAGGAGGAACGAGAAGTGCTCCGCCGTCACCGAGGGATCGGCCGAGCCCACCTCGGTCAGACCGTCGACGAGCATCTGCTCGACCTGCTCCTTGTGGCGGCGCACGGCGTCGCGGCCGGCCGCGTCGACGGGAAGCTCCGCGGCCGCGTTGAGCAGACCGCATCCGCGAAAGCCATGTTCATACTCTTGCGAGGCGTGATCGATGTAGGCGTCGAAGACTGCGAGCACGCGCTCGGACGGCGTGGACGCCGCCTCGGCGCGGGCTCGGTGCAGGACCAGCCACTCCGCATGACGCGCCTCGATGTACGCCGTCATCAGCTCATCCTTCGAGGCGAAGTTGTTGTACAGGCTCATCTTCGCGACCCCGGCCTCGGCGGTGACCGCATCGATCCCGGTCGTCGTCATCCCCCGGGCGTAGAACAGTCGCGATGCCGCGTCCAAGATCCTCTGTCGAGCCGCGCCTCGGCGCTGGCCCGTGTTCCTCCCGCTCATGCCGCCGACGCTACCCTGACTAGACAGACATACCTATTTAGCAGGGTTCGGGTCGGCGCCATCTGCCGCGGGGATGGCTTAGCGTGAGCGCATGCTGCGCCCGGGACTGTCCATGCTGTGGGAGTCGTCCGACGCCGCCCGAGAGCTGCCCGAGCGCTTCGGGCTCGACGATCTCGACACCGCCGGCCAGTGGCTCGCGGGGGTGCTCGCCGAGCATTGGGGGCTGCGCACCACTGCCCTCACCCGTCTCACGCTCAGCGACCACAACGCCATCGCCTGGGTCTCCAGCGATCGCGGGCCCGTGGTGGTGAAGTTCTCCGCCGCCGCGGAGCACTTCGCCCGCCTCGCCGGGACCACGCAGCTGCTCACCCATCTCGCGACACACGGGCTCCCGGTCGCTGCGCCGCTGCCCACCCGAGACGGGAGCGCCCGGGTCGTGGCCGACGGGCCGGCCGGCCAGCTGTCCCTCGCGGTGCTGCCGGAGGTCGAGGGGGACTGGCTCGACGTCGCGGATCTGCGCGCGGTCCACGCCGTGGGCGCCTGCCTCGCATCCCTCCACCATGCCCTCGGGGACGTCGATCCCGGGGACGCCCCACGGCCGCTGCGCACCCGTCTCGCGGGCTGGCTCGATGAGCGCGATCCCGGTCGCGCTCCCGCGGCGTCCGCCCGCCTCGCCGCGCTCCTGGAGGGCCTCCCTGAGCTCGAGGACTCCCCTCAGCTGATCCATGGCGACTACCGCGCTGCGAACCTCCTGATGCGCGACGGCACCGTCGCCGCGGTGCTGGATCTCGACGAGGCTCGCGCCGATCACCGCATCGCCGATCTCGCGCAGGCCGGCACCTACCTGGCCACCCTGTTCCGGGACTGGGGGCCGACGCCCGCTCCGGCCCGCGAGGCGCTGCGGGCGGGCTATGAATCGGTGCGCCGCCTGAGCCCCGCCGAATCTGCCTGGCTGGAGGCCCTCACCCTCTGGATGGGCATCGCCGCGATCCCGCCGGGGGACGACGGTCGGTGGTCCGCCGCAGTGCCCGGCCCGGCCGCCGCTTCCTCCGTGGTCTGATCCGATCGGTCCGGGCGAGATCTTCCCTCCGTCGCACCGCGCGCCTACGCTCATTCCTGAGCGCACGGCACGCGGCCGGCGCCGCCGTCGAGGAGGACGTCATGCCCGCAGCACTCCACCCCTACCTCAACTTCGCCGGGAACTCCCGTGAGGCCTTCGAGTTCTACGGCCAGGCGCTCGGCGCGATCCCCCAGTTCGTGACCTTCGGCGAGGCGGGTGCCGTCCCGCTGGAGCATGAGAGCGCCGACAAGGTGATGCATGGCTCACTCGAGGTCACCGATCTGATCCGCCTCTACGTCTCCGACGTCGTCGAGGGGATGTCGCCCGACGGCTTCGTGCAGGGCACCAACGTCACCCTCTCGCTGATGGGGGACGACGAGACCCTCCTGCGCAACGCCTTCCAGCGGCTCGCCGAGGGCGGCAGCGTCACGATGCCGCTCGAGAAGCAGATGTGGGGCGATGTCTACGGTGCGTTCACCGACCGCTTCGGGATCGTGTGGCAGGTGAACATCTCACCCCCCGAGACCGTGTGAGAGGCAGGAGTATCCTGCGTCGGGGCCCACGGCACGTCGGCCCCGATGTCTCTTGCTAAGGAATCTCCACCATGACCCCTCCCCGCGTGACCGTCCAGCAGGCCTGGGATGCCCTCGTCCAGGGCAACGAACGGTTCATGGCGGGGGAGCTGCACCACCCGCAGCAGAACGCGGCCCGACGCAGCGAGCTGCGCGGCAGCCAGGCGCCGAACGCGGCGTTCCTGGGCTGCTCGGACTCGCGCGTCGCGGCGGAGATCCTCTTCGACTGCGGCCTGGGCGACCTGTTCGTGGTGCGCAACATCGGTCAGATCGCCAACGAC
>JAAZLF010000645.1 GCA_012799425.1 Actinomycetales bacterium
CCGATCCCCCAGGCGTGGGTGCCGGGGGAGTCCGTCGCCGTCGTAGTCATGGGGCGAGTCTACGAAGCAAGTGCGGGGGAACGCTCGTCCTGCCCGCCGGGCGGGGCGAACCGCACATCGGTGCTGAGGGGTGCCCGCAGTTCGGTCAGCTCTGTTCGCGGGCGCTGACAGCAGCGCCCTCTGCGCCGTCGGGCTCGAGGCCCTGCTCGCCCACGACGGCCCAGAGCACGCGCAGAGCATGAGCCTTCTGAGGCAAATCGGGATCCTCGGGAGCGAAGGCGAGGTCCTCGTCCCGGTTCAGGCGGTTGTACTCGCTGATGATCTCTCCGATCCGCCGGTTCATCTCCTGCGCCTGCTGCGTCGAGAGCCGCATCGTTGTCGCGACTAGCTGGCCGAGCCCTTCCTCGGGCTCCGTCCCCGCTGCGGTGCTGCGGGCGATCTCCGCCGCCCATGCTGAGCGCATCCAGTCGAGGACCGCGATCGACATCGCCCCGCTCGCGGCGCGATACTCGGGATCGCGCTCGCGCGGATCGTTGACCGAGCCGGCGCTGATGTCGCCGAAGGTTCCCTGCCCGAGCTTCCAGACCCGGTCCCGGCGGTCGCGCGCTGCTTCCGGTGCGTCCACGATCACGCCTCCGCGGGCGAGGATTCGCAGGTGGTAGCTCACGGAGTTGGCTGGGATGCCGAGATCGGCCGCGAGGTCCGCGGCGCGCGCGGTGCCTCGCCGGCCGATGTGGTCCATGAGGTCGAGCCGCAGCGGGTGGGCGAGGGCCCGCAGCTGCTCGCGGCTCGCATACCGATCGGTCGATCTCTGTGACCCGTTGCTGTCCTCGGTGCTGCTCATGGCGAGAGTCTACGAAGATCGGCCGCAACGGGCGACATTTGGTGCGCAAGAGTTATTGCGCAAGATAACGTGCGGGACTACTGTGTGCCCATGACGACCGCTGATCTCGCCGCACCGCCGACGCTCCGCTCGCTGCCCGAATACCGCCGCTGGCTCATCGGTGATCTCTGCCTCGACATCGGCACCGGGATCGGGATGTTCGCCTTCCCGCTGATCACCTTCATGGTCACCGGCTCGCTCGGCGCTACCGGGCTGGTGGGCCTGGTGCAGGGGCTGGGATCGCTAGCCGGGATGATCCCGGGCGGGCTGCTCGCCGACAGGTGCGAGCGGCGCCGGCTACGACTGTTCGCGGGAGTGACCGGGATGCTGGTGCAGACCGTGCTCATCGCGGTCCTCGCCGCGGGTTGGGGGAGTCTGGTCGCGCTCGCCGTCCTGGCTTTCGTTGACCGGCTGCGCGGAGCCCTGCTCGGTGCGGCGTCCAATGCCATGCTCAAACAGATCGTGCCTCCCGCACTGCTGCCGAGGGCCTTCGCGATCAACGAGGGCCGCGAGGCCGCAGTCGAGATGGGGACTGGGCCGTTGGGCGGGGCGCTGCTGGGGATCTCGATCCTCTTCCCGCCGCTGGCGCAGCTGCTGGGCAACGCCGGTTCCGTGCTCGCCACCCTCTCGATGCGCGGCAGGTATCGGCCCCGCCTCGAGGGCGCGCCGCCCACCCGGGTGCGGGACGATCTGCGGGAGGCTCTCGCCTGGACTCTCTCCCAGCGCATCCGGCTGCAGCTGATGGGGGTTGCGATCACCGTGAACCTCGGCGTCAACGGTCTGATCCTCGCAGTGATCCTGAACCTCGCCTCCGAGGGCGTCCCCGCGGCGCGGATCGGCCTGCTGAACACTGTGCTCGCAGCATCGATCCTGGCCGGTGCGATCGCCGCGCCGCGCCTGGTGGACCGGGCTCCCACCGGAGCGGTCGCCATCGCGCCGCTGCTGCTGATGGCCGCGGCCGGAGCGTTCATCCCCTTCGCACCCGGGATGCTGTGGATCGCCGCGGCCTACGCCCTGATGGGGCTCGGCCTGGCACCGTTGAACGCTGCGACCCAGGGATTCTTCATGCACATCACCCCGGTGGCGATGCAGGGGCGCCTCGGCGCGCTGCTGGGTCTGGTCTCGATGGGGCTGATGCCGCTGGGGCCCGTGCTTGCCGGATGGGGCCTGGAACTGGTCGGGCCCCTGCCGACGATGCTGCTGTTCGCAGCCATCACGCTGATGGGCGCACTGATCGCACTGCTGGGGCCGGACCTGCGCCGGATCCCGGTCGCCGCCCGGTGGGAGAGCTACGCCCGAGAGCAGGGCCTGGCAGCAGAGGACGACCGCCCCGACGAGGGATGAAGCCGCGGACGTCGCACTCCGCGCACCGCCAGGCCACGACTCTCAGATCGTGCGTGGCTCCTCCTGCACCGCCGTCGGCCCGATCCACGCGGCAGCCCGTGCCCGGCGGGTCACCCGCAGCAGGCGGCGGGAGCGCACATACACGGCGAGCACCGAGACCACGAGCGCGGCGGCCCCGCCTCCCAGCAGCCACGGGGCGAGCGCCCCGTTCTCGGAGTTGTTCCCGAGCATCAGGGTGATCAGCAGCAGCGCCGCCCCGGCCACGATCGCGAGCACCCCGGCGCCCACCAGCAGCGCTGGCCCGAGCGACTGCAGCACTGCGGGGC
>JAAZLF010000646.1 GCA_012799425.1 Actinomycetales bacterium
CTGACCTGCTGAGCGAGATCGTCCGCTGAGGGTTCGCGCCCGCCGGGCCGCGGCGGCTGCCGTGAGGCCGCGCCGTCCGCGATGCGGCGCGGAGGAACAGATGCCGACGGGGCGCGGAGGGTGATCTCCGCGCCCCGTCGGTCGCTGCGCTCAGCCGGTGTGCGGCTCGGGAACTGTGCGCTGCACGCGGTGCGTGCCGAGCGAGGGGCCGCCGTCCGGCCGATCCGGGTCAGACGACGACCATGTCGAACACGTGGAGGGTCGAGTTCCCCGGCAGCACGACGACGTCGACCGTCTTGGCGGGATCGATCTCGATCGATGTCGCGAAGATGCTGTAGGTGCCGTTCTCGTTGCCGTAGCCGTCCGGCGTGTTGCGCCCCGTGCTCGCGGCGACCACCTCGGCCTGGGGGTTCGCGCCCGCCCCGGTCCAGTTCGGGACCGCGAGGGTGCCCTCGGAGCGGGAGCCGTCGGTGTAGTAGACCGTCATGGTGCCGGAGGCGTTCAGTCCGGAGCCGGAGGCCAGGACAGCGATCCGGCTGCCCGCGGTGCCGAGCTCGATCGCCTGGCCGGAGGCGGTGACGTTGTCCGCCTCGCCGGCAGCGACGTCGGGCCAGGTGAACTGGGCTCCTGCTCCCTCGAGGGTCGCCCCCGGGGTCACTCCGACGGCTTCGAGCGCCTCGGCGGAGAAGGAGTTCCCGCCTCCGTCGAAGTTCCCGGCCGTCGTGTCCTCCAGGGTGGTGACGCCCACGTTGTTGCGTGCCTCGGCGATCGATCCCAGGGCGTCGCCGGAGGTCAGCACCCTCTCCTGGGTCGCGGTGCCGATGCCGTCGCCGCCGCGGTAGGTGATCGTGGCGGTGAAGGGATACATCCGGAAGCCGTCGCGCAGGGTGGGCACGCGCACGTCGAAGACGGCGTGGGCGCGCTCACCGGGATCGATCCGCCGGATCTCGACCGACTGCGGGCCGACGGTCCACCCGGCCGGGCCGCGCAGGCTCACGGTTGTGCGGGTCATGGGGGCGGGGGAGGAGTTGGTGACGGTGATGGCGACCGCCTGGACCGTGTCCTGCTGCGCGAGATCCACAGGAGTGATCTGCACGCTGGTCTGCGTCGGCGGGCTCGGGGTCGCGGCCATCGCGGTGCCTGCGGCAGCGAGGGAGAGCAGGAGCGCGAGGGTGAGGACCACCAGGGCTCGCGCCGTTCGGGGAAGGTGCGCGGTGCGGAGCATCGCCCCGGGCGGATCGTCGTGGGCGGGGTGCGAGTGGACGAGCAGCTCCACCCGGTCAGGGGAGGAGGCGGATGTGCTGGGGGTCGCGGCGGTGGGGTTCACGGCATCTCCTTCTCGCGGGAATCCATTCCCTGTCGGACCTCGGCCCAGCGGCCGCGGGTGAAATCGGGCATCTCGAGCACGGCGCCGCCCTGGTTGATCGACTCCTCGCTGAGCGGCACCGGGGCGCACCAGGTCGCGGAGTCGTAGACGTCGATGTCCGGCACCAGGCCCAGTCGGATGCACTGCACGAAGCGCCACTGCATCAGGTAGTCGATCCCTCCGTGGCCTCCGTTCTCCTCGGCCTCCTCGCCGACCGTGCGCCACAGCCAGTGGTCGAACTCCTCGCGGTAGCTGTCGAAGGGGCGCCAGACATCGTCGCCGTGATCGGGCTCGGTGTAGATCCGGGCTCCGGACTCGCCGACCGGCACGTAGTCCTCGAACGCGCCGCGGGTGCCTGCCAGGGAGTTGATCCGGCTGTAGGGGCGGGGGGAGGAGACGTCGTGCTCGGTGCGGATCACGCGCCCCAGCTCGGTCTCGTGCAGGCACGTGACCAGGTCTCCCTTGATGTAGGTGTCCTCCCAGGAGGGGTGGTCCGCCGGCATGAACCGTTCGCGGTAGTCGGCCAGCGCCCGGGGCGCGGTGGCGGTGGCACGGATGGTGGTGATGCGGTCACCGCGGTTGATGTCCATGGCGTTGGCGATCGGCCCCAGGCCGTGCATCGCGTAGAAGGACCGGTTGTGGGTGGTGTGCCAGGTGCGACGCCAGTGATCGGTGTAGTAGTTCTCGTCGAACAGGAGGGGGCGCAGGTCGTGGAGGTAGGCCCCGTGGCCGTTGGTGACGTCGCCGAACAGGCCGGCGTGGGCGGCGCGCATCATCGCCAGCTCGTTGCGGCCGTAGCAGGTGTTCTCGGAGAGCGAGAGGTGCCGTCCGGTCTTCTCGCTGGTGGCGACCAGGTCCCACAGCTCGTCGACCTCGCAGGCGACCGGGAGCTCGACCACGGCGTTCGCCCCGGCCTCGAGGGCGGCCTTGCCCTGGGCGTAGTGGAACTCCCAGGGCGTGGCGATGTAGACGAGGTCCAGCTCGACCTCGTCGAGCATCTCCTGGAAGGAGGTGTCGGCGCCGCCGAACTCGCGGGGGCGGGGGCTGCCCTCCTGCTCGAGCGCATCGGCGGTGCGGGTGGCGCGGTCGGCGCGGATGTCGCAGACGGCGTCGACCGACGCGCCGGGGACCGCGGCCCAGCCGGCGGCCATGGAGCCGCCGCGGGCACCGAGGCCGATGAGGCCGATGCGTACGGTGTCACGCTGCGTGTACGGGACGCCGATCATCGAGGCCTTTCCGGGGATCGGGACCTCGGCGGGCCGGACGGCGGGCGGCGGTGCGGCGGCTGCGGCCGACGCGCCGAGGGCGCCGACGGCTCCGACGCCGGTCAGGCCGGCTCCGGTGAGCAGTGTTCGTCGTGAGGGGGAGGGGGACATGGCCATGCAGGATC
>JAAZLF010000647.1 GCA_012799425.1 Actinomycetales bacterium
ACGTGTTCTACCGCGACCGCTGGAGCCACGACAAGGTCGTGCGCTCGACGCACGGCGTGAACTGCACGGGCTCGTGCTCGTGGAAGGTGTACGTCAAGGACGGGATCATCACCTGGGAGACCCAGGCGACCGACTACCCGAGCGTCGGCCCGGACTCCCCGGAGTACGAGCCCCGCGGTTGCCCCCGCGGCGCCGCCTTCTCCTGGTACACCTACTCGCCCACCCGGGTGCGCTACCCCTACGTGCGCTCCGAGCTGCTGCGCCTGTTCCGCGAGGAGAAGGCGAAGGCCCCCGGCAACGACCCCGTCGAGGCGTGGAAGGCGATCGTCTCCGATCCCCAGAAGGCGATGCGCTACAAGCGGGCCCGCGGCAAGGGCGGCCTGGTGCGCGCCTCCTGGGAGGAGGCGGAGGAGCTGGTCGCCGCCGCCTACGTCCATACCGTCAAGGAGTTCGGTCCAGACCGGGCCACCGGCTTCTCACCGATCCCGGCGATGAGCCAGGTCTCCTTCTCCTCAGGTGCCCGCTTCCATCAGCTCATCGGCGGATCGATGCTGTCCTTCTACGACTGGTACGCGGATCTGCCGCCCGCCTCGCCGCAGGTGTTCGGCGACCAGACCGACGTGCCCGAGTCCGGTGACTGGTGGGATGCCGCCTACCTCATCATGTGGGGCTCGAACGTGCCCCTGACCCGTACGCCGGACGCGCACTGGATGGTCGAGGCCCGCTACCGCGGCCAGAAGGTCATCTCGGTGGCCCCCGACTACGCCGAATCGGTGAAGTTCGCCGACGAGTGGCTGGCCCCGCACCCGGGCACGGATGCGGCGCTGGCGATGGCGATGGGGCACACCATCCTGCGCGAGTTCTACGTCGAGCAGCAGGTGCCCTACTTCGAGTCCTACTCGAAGCAGTACACGGACCTGCCGTTCCTGGTCCAGCTGGATCAGCGCGAGGACGGTGCCCTGGTGCCCGGCAAGTTCCTCGTCGCCAGCGAGGCGGGGCAGCATCGCACCGCCGAGGCCGCCACCGAGCACGCGGACTTCAAACCGATGATGTTCGACCTCGCCACCGACCAGGTGGTGGTCCCGAACGGCACCCTCGGCCACCGCTACTCGGCCGACGGCGAGGGCCGCTGGAACCTCGAGCTCGGCGACCTCGATCCCGCGCTGTCCCTGCTGGGCCATCACGAGGACATCGCCGAGGTGCTGCTGCCGCGCTTCGACACCGCCGGTCAGGGCGGTCGCGGCGACGTGGCCCGCGGCGTGCCCGTGCGCGAGATCGACGGACGCATCGTCACCACCGTCTTCGACCTGCTGCTGGCCGAGTACGGTGTGGGCCGCGAGGGCCTGCCCGGGCAGTGGGCCACGGGCCTCGATGACGCCGACGCCCTCTACACGCCGGCCTGGCAGGAGACCATCACCGGTGTGCCCGGCCAGGCCGCGGCGCGCATCGCCCGCGAGTTCGCCCAGAACGCGATCGACTCCGGCGGCCGCTCGATGATCATCATGGGCGCCGGCACCAACCACTGGTTCCACTCCGA
>JAAZLF010000648.1 GCA_012799425.1 Actinomycetales bacterium
GCAGGCCCGCTGGCCGCGCCAGCCCGCGGGGGCCTGCCGGCCCGCTGGCCGCGCCGCTGCGGCCCCCGGGAGCCCGCTGGCCGCGCCGGCGCGCGTCGCGCGATGGCCGCTCCCGCGAAAGCGATCCCGGTCGATTCCGAACCCGAATCCACGCTGATCTGGCTCGGGATCGACCGGGATCGTGCGGGATCGACCGGGATCGTGCCGTGCAGGCCTACAGCGGGCGCTGCTCAACCCACGGGCTCAGCCGGCGCGGCCTGGCGCGGGGAGCCGCCGGGGCCGCTCACTCCGCGGGAGCCCACTCCTTCAGCTGGGCCGCCGAGACATCGCCGAGCCACTTCTGCCACAGCGGCCCGAAGGTGATGCGGCGGACCCCGAGCTCGGTCAGTTCGGCCAGGGATCCCGCACCGTGGCCGTCGACGGGGTGAGCGGTCACGTTGACCGGCACGGAGACTGCGCCGACGAGCGTGGTGACCTGCTCTGCGGTGCTCAGCCCCACGGGGTAGACGGCACGCGCACCGGCGCCCTCCATCAGCTGGATCCGCTCGACCGCCTCGGCCAGCGGATCGGGGAACACGTCGGTGCCGAGCTTGACCGCATCGGTGCGCCCGTTGATCACGAACGGCACCCCGGCGGCGTCGGTCGCGCTGCGGGCGGCGGCGATGTAGTCGGCATGTTCCTGGCGCTCGCGGACCCGCTTGCCCTCGCTGTGGACGACGTCCTCGATGTTCGCGCCCACGGCACCGGCCTCGAGCAGCCGCTCGATCAGCTCCTTCGCGGGCAGCCCGTAGCCGGACTCCACATCGGCGCTGACGGGCACCTCGACGGAGCCCGCGATCCGCGAGACCACTTCGAGGTAGTCGGCGATGTCCATGTTCTCGCCGTCGGCGCTGCCGATCGCATCGGCGACGGGATGGCTGCCCACGGTGAGGCCGCGGAAGCCGGCCTGCACGGCGACCTGGGCGCTCCAGGTGTCCCAGACGGTGGGGAGGACCAGCACGTCGCCCGATCCGTGCTGCTCGGCGAGGGTGGTGGCGTGGTCAGCGGTGCGGGACATGGAAGCCTCCTGAGGTGTCGGTGCAACCACACTATGTGCCGCCGTGCAGGCTGAGAAGGCCCCGGCGGCTGCGGTTCCCACCCGCCCACCATTCGCCCGCACAGCACGATGTCGGTCGATTCCGAACCAGGTCAGCGTGGGTCCTGGCTCGGAATCGACCGAGATCGTGCGGGCGCCGGGGCGCCGGGGCGCGAGGGCGCTGGGGCGCGAGGGCGTCGGGCCCGAGGACGCCGGGGCGCTGGGGGCGCGGGGGCGCCGGGCGCGGGCCCGCCGCCCGGCGCTACTTGCTGAAGCCTGCCGTGAGCCCGCTGATCAGCTGGCGACGCCCGGCGATGTAGAGCACCAGGATCGGCAGCGCGGAGAGCATCACCGCGGCCAGCACGGCTGGGATGTTCACCGTGAACTCGCCCTGGTAGGCCCACAGCGACAGCGGCAGCACGCGCATCTCCGAGCTCTGGGTGAGCACCAGCGGGAACAGGAACCCGTTCCACACCTGCAGCGCGTCGTAGATGCCCACGGTGACCACGGCCGGCTTGGCCAGCGGCAGCACCAGGGACCGGAACATCTGCCAGTCCGAGGCGCCGTCGACGGTCATCGACTCGTACAGCTCCTTGGGCACGTCCCGCAGGAAGTTCGTCAGGATCAGCACGGTGATCGGGATGGCGAAGGCGATCGAGGGCAGGATCAGCGCCCACAGGGTGTCGTACAGGCCCAGCTGCACGATCAGGTAGTAGATCGGGATGATCGTGGCCTGCAGCGGGATCGCGATGCCCATCAGGAACAGCTTCTGGCTGAAGCGTGCCAGACGGGTCTTCGAGCGCACGATCACGTAGCTGGCCAGCAGCGATGCGGTCACTACGGCGATCACGGTGATCACGGTGACGAACACCGAGTTCGCGAAGTAGCGCAGGAAGTCGTTCTCGAGCACGAAGCGGAACGGCTCGAGCGTGAACTCCGTGGGCAGCGACAGCGGGTTCGAGGAGTAGTAGTCCTCGCGCGGTCGCACGCTGGTGACGACGATGTAGTAGATCGGCACCAGGATCACCAGCAGCCAGGCGAAGCCCAGCAGGCCGCCGATGACGTTGGGGGAGCGGTGTGTTCTCGTGCTCATCTCAGGCGCCCTCCATCTGGCTCTCCATGCGATCCGCACCCGAGATGCGGTTCAGGATCAGCGACAGGGTCAGTCCCACGACCACCAGGATCACGGCGATCACGCTGGCCGGACCCATCTGGTAGGAGCGGAATCCGGTCAGGTACATGTCCAGCGGGAGGATCCTGGTGGCGTTGCCGGGTCCGCCCATGGTCAGGATGAACACCAGGTCGAAGTAGGTCAGCGAACCCACCAGCATCAGGGTGGAGCTGGTGACGATGGTGTACTTCAGCTGGGGCAGGGTGACGGCGAAGAACTGCCGCACCCGCCCGGCGCCGTCGAGGGTGGCCGCCTCGTACATCGACTTCGGGATCTGCCGCACGCCCGCCTGGTAGAGCAGCGAGTGGAACGGCACGAACGACCACGAGATCACCATGATCACGGTGTAGAAGGCGAAGTTCGGCGAGCCCAGCCAGTCCTGGCGCAGGAAGTCCAGACCGAAGGCGCGGGAGATGCCGAAGTTCGGGTCCAGCAGCGCCTTGAAGGCGATGCCCACGGCCGCCGCGGAGAACAGCAGCGGAAGGAAGTACAGGATCGAGAACACTTCGCGATAGCGCTGGTGCCCCGCCATGAACGCTCCCAGCAGCAGGCTGAGCGGGAACTGGACCGCGTAGCTCAGCACCGTCAGCAGCAGCGTCAGCCACATGGCGTTGAGCGTCACCGGGTCCTGGAAGACCTGGAACCAGGCGGCGAGGCCTGCGAACTGCGGGGTGCCCAGTCCGTCCCAGGCGAAGAAGGACAGCACCACCACCCCTGCCAGGGGCAGCAGGGCGAAGACTCCGAAGAAGCTCAGCGCAGGGGCCAGCAGCCAGTTGCTGGGGCCGGTCTTGAGGTGCTTGCGCCGGCCGCCCGGGGAGCCGACGGGTCCGCGGCCCGCGTTGCGCGAGGGTGCGGTGCCCTCGTGCGACGCGGCGGCGGGGTCGGCAGCGGCGGCACCGGGATGCTGAGGTGCGTGCGACTGCCCGGCGGTCATGCGTCCAGCGTCGCGTTCATGTTGGAGACGAACTCGTCCGGCTGGATCTCGCCGAGGAAGATGCGCGAGAGGTTGTTCAGCAGCTCCTGCGCGGGCGCCGGGGCGAGCGCCTGGTCCCAGGAGAGCTGGAAGTGCGGAGCGTTCAGCACCATGTCGTAGGCGAAGGCGAGGAAGTCCTCGTCGTCCAGGCCCACGAGTGACTCCTCCAGGCCTTCCACGGCCGGGATCGCGCCCATGGCCAGGAAGCTGTCGACCATGTCCTGGTTGAGGTTGAACTCGTTGAGGTATTGGATCGCGAGCTCCTGGACCTCCGGGTCGGCGTCGGCCGAGACGGACCAGTAGTTGGCCGGGTTTCCGACCACGTTGGCAGGATCGCCGGAGCCGCCGTCCACTGCGGGGAAGTTCAGGAACCCGAGGTTCCCCTCGGCCACGAAGTCCGGGGCGTCCTGCTTGAAGGTGCCGTAGACCCAGCTGCCCTGCAGCAGCATCGCGGCCTGGCCGGTGTGGACCAGGGCGGCATCCGCGCCCGCGTCGGCGGAGAC
>JAAZLF010000062.1 GCA_012799425.1 Actinomycetales bacterium
CGAGCTGACTGCAGCCTCGTCTATCTGCGACTCTCCACCGGCTCCGGCGGGGCGGTGCTCGGAGACGGCGGCGCCCGCCGCGGCACGAACCTGCTGGCCGGCGAGATCGGGCACATGATCGTGGATCACTCCGACTCCGCGCAGATGTGCCGCTGCGGTCGCCGCGGCTGCCTCGAGACCGTCGCCTCCCACGACGCGGTGCTGGCCCGCTGGCGCTCCATGATCGGTGCTGCGGCCGCCACCGACGACGACACCTGCTTCGAGCAGCTCCGCACCGCCGTGACGACGGGTGAGGAGAAAGCGATCTCGCTGATGAGCGACATCGCCGAGACCGTCGGCCGGGTCCTGGGCATCGCTTCCCTGGTCATGGACCCGGACCAGATCGTCATCGCCGGTGAGGTGGGCGCTCTGCTCGCACCCGTCCTGCCCGTCCTGCGCGAAGCCGTCTGCCGAGAGACCCTCACCGGGGAGAACCTGCAGATCCGCATCGCCACCACCGACACCGAACAGGGGGCACGCGGCGCGATCACCGCATTGCGCGCGCAGGACCCTCATCCCGATCTCCGCACCCCTGCCTGGCTCCGCCCGGTCAGATCCGTCGACCTCGCTGGAGGAACCCGTGTCCGCTGACCCGAACGCCACCGTGGCCGAGGCCTCCGCGCCCGGCCCGGCCCCGACTGCCCCGTCGGCCGCCGCGCCTTCTTCTGCTGCGCCTTCTTCTGCCAAACGCCGCAGGACGCCGAGCATCCTCGCCCTGAACATCATCACGGTGTTCCTGGGCCTGGCGATCTGGTGGGGGATCTCCCTGACCGGGCTGCAGATCCCCAGCCCCTTCGCGGTGGTCGCCTCCGCGGTCGACCTCGCCCAGCGCGGGATCCTGCTCGAGGACATCGTCGCCTCCCTGCGACGCGTACTCATCGGCTTCCTGCTGGGCTCCGCCCTCGCCATCCCCGTCGGCTTCCTCATGGGCTGGTACAGCTGGGCGCGCGGACTGCTCGAGCCCTGGGTGCAGTTCTTCCGCACCATCCCGCCGCTGGCGATCATCCCGCTGGCCATCGTGCTGATGGGGATCGGTGAGCAGCCCAAGATCTTCGTGATCTTCCTGGCCGCGTTCCTCTCCTGCGTGATCTCGACCTTCCAGGGCGTCGTGCAGGTGGACCGCACCCTGATCAACGCCGCCAGGGTGCTGGGCGCCAAGGACGGCACCATCTTCCTCCGCGTGGTCATCCCCGCCTCCACGCCCTTCATCCTCGTGGGCATGCGGGTGGGCCTCGGTGCCGCATGGGCCACCGTCGTCGCCGCAGAGCTGATCGCCGCCCAGCAGGTCCTCGGCTACCGCATGCAGCACGCGCAGATCTACTACGACCTCCCCACCATCTTCGTCGGCATCATCACCATCGGCATCTTCGGCCTGCTCATGGACCGGACCCTGCTGCTGATCGAATCGAAGCTGACCGCCTGGCAGGAGCGCCGATGACCCCGCGACAGAGAGCAGGATCGATGATCGACCAGAAGATCCAGGTCCAGCACATCTCCAAGACCTTCGAGCTGGGCAGCGAGCGCTTCGACGCGCTGGGCGACGTCAGCCTGACGGTGCGGGAGAACGAGTTCATCACGGTCGTGGGCCCCTCCGGCTGCGGCAAATCCACACTGATGAACATCCTCGCCGGCCTGGAAGAGCCCACCAGCGGCACCGCTCATGTCGACGGCATCGAGGTGGACGGCCCCAGCCCCGAACGCGGCGTGATCTTCCAGCAGTACGCCCTGTTCCCCTGGCTCACAGTGCGCCAGAACGTCGAATTCGGTCTGAAGACCGCCAAGGTCCCCGCCGCCGAACGTCGCCAGCGCGCCCAGCACTTCATCGACATGGTGGACCTGAGCGACTTCGCGGATTCGCTGCCCAAGACCCTCTCCGGCGGCATGAAGCAGCGCTGCGCCATCGCCCGCGCCTACGCCATGAACCCCTCCATCCTGCTGATGGACGAACCCTTCGGCGCGCTCGACGCCCTGACCCGCGTACGGATGCAGGAGCACCTCCTGCAGACCTGGGAGCAGGAGAAGCGCACGATCGTGTTCATCACCCACGACGTCGACGAGGCTGCGTTCCTTGCCAACCGGGTCGTCGTGATGGCCGCCCGGCCAGGGCGCATCGACCGGATCATCGACGTGGACCTGCCCTACCCGCGCACCGAGCAGGTGCGCCTCAGCCCGGAGTTCACCGCAGTCCGCAATGAGATCTGGACCTCCGTCTACCACCAGTGAGGCCGCGGCACCGACGCCGTGCGCTCGTCCGACACCCATCTCGACCCCAACCCCAACCCCAACCCCAATGGAGTGGATCATCATGAACGTTCGTCGTCGCACCCTGCTCGGCGGCCTCGCCGCCCTTCCCGCCCTCGGCGCACTGGCCTCCTGCGGTTCCACCGGCTCCTCCGGCTCCGGGGACACCACCACCATCACCTTCGGGTACACCCCGGACTTCAACGGCGCCAGCCTGCTCGCGGTCGCCGAGGAGAACGGTCTGTGGGAGAAGGAGGGCCTGAAGGCCGAACCGCAGTCCTTCACCAACGGGCCACTGCAGGTGCAGGCGCTGGGCACCGGTGACCTCGACTTCGGGTACATCGGTCCCGGCGCGATGTGGCTGCCCGCCTCGGGCAAGGCCTCCGTGCTCACCGTCAGCGGCGTGGGCCAGGCCGACCGCGTGATCGCCCAGGCCGGGATCACGTCGATCGAGGACCTCGCCGGCAAGAAGGTCGCCATCCCCGAGGGCACCTCCGGGGACATGATCGTGCAGCTCGCCCTCAAGCAGGCGGGCATGAGCATCGAGGACATCGAGAAGGTCGCGATGGATCCTGCGACCGTGGTCTCCGCCTTCGCCTCCGGGCAGGTCGAGGCGGCGGGCATCTGGTACCCCATGATCGGTACGATCAAGGAGCAGGTGCCGGACCTCGTCGAGCTCGCGCAGAACGCCGACTTCGCCGACGTCATGCAGTTCCCCAACGTCATGATCACCGGCAAGGACTATCCGGCCGAGAACGAGGAGACCACCCTGAAGGTGCTGCGCGTGCTGCGAGCCGCCATGGACTTCCGGGTCGAGAACCTCGACAAGACCATCGAGCTCACCGCAGCCATGATCGACAGCGATGCGGAGGCCGTGGCGACTGATGCGAACAATGCCCAGTACTTCTCCGCTGGAGAGCTCGACAGTCTCATCGCCGAGGGCACCGTGGAGACCTGGCTGCAGTCCATGAACGACTACTTCGACGAGAACGGGAAGGTGGAAGGGGACCCGGTCGCCCCCGCCGACTACTACACCTTCGATCTGTTCACGAAGGCCGGGGAATGATCGTTTCCGAGGACGCCTGCGCGATGGCGAACGATGAGGATCGCACGAGGACACCGATCAGCAGCAGGAGCACATCTCGATGACCCGCCCCAACATCGTGTTCGTGATGAGCGATGACCACGCCGCCCACTCGATCTCCGCCTACGGCAGCCGGGTCAACACCACCCCGCACATGGACCGCCTCGCGCGCGAGGGCGCCCGGATGGACGCGGTGTACTGCACCAACTCCATCTGCACCCCCTCGCGCGCCTCGATCCTCACCGGCACCTACAGCCACGTGAACCGCGCCCCCTCGATCTACTCCGAGTTC
>JAAZLF010000649.1 GCA_012799425.1 Actinomycetales bacterium
GCCCGCCGCAGGACCGCCGACGGAGGGAGGAGGACCGATGACCGTCATCGAGATCATCGCCGCCGTCCTCATCGGCGGGGGAGTGCTGCTGGGTGTCGTCTCCGCGATCGGCCTGAACCGTTTCGACGGGGTGCTGATGCGCATCCACGCCGCCTCCAAGCCGCAGGTGCTCGGCCTGATCCTGGTCTTCGCCGGGGCGTCGCTGGCCGCGCGCTCCTGGTCTCTGGCCGCGTTCCTCCTGGTGGTGCTGCTCGCCCAGATGCTCACCGTGCCGGTCTCGAGCGTGATGGTGGGCCGCGCCGCGTTCCGCCGCGGCTTCGTGCGAGGCCGCGACTACGCCGTCGACGAGCTCAGCCCCCGCCTGGCCGAGGCCGGCGACGAGGACGATGACTAGGACGGCTTCATCGACGAGGAGGGAGACGACCACAGGGGCATGGCCGATGCCTCCCACGACCGCTTCCCCGAGAACGTGGTCACCGAGACCGTCGAACCGCTCACCGACACCAACTGGGTCGATCCGGAGGAGCGCGCCGACGACGTCGAGGACGAGGCGGTCATCGACATCGATCTCGACGACGAGACCGAGCTCGAGGCCGAGGAGGTCGCCGAGCGCGACTCGCGGCCCTGACCCGCAGCGCCGTGCCCCGGCACCGCCTCAGAACAGGCCCACCGACTCCCCGGAGGCGGTGACGCCCATCCGCAGAGCCGCAGGCTCCTTCGGCAGGCCCGGCATCGTCATGATCGCCCCGGTCAGCGCGACCACGAACCCGGCGCCGATCTTCGGCACCAGGTCCCGCACGTGCAGCAGGTGCCCCGTCGGGGCGCCCAGCGCCCTGGGGTCGTCGGAGAAGGAGTATTGGGTCTTGGCCACGCACACCGGCAGGGTGTCCCAGCCGTTGCGCTCCAGCATCCGCAGCTGCGCCGGGGCGCGGTCCTCGAAGACCACGTCGTCGGCCCCGTAGATCTCTCGCGCCAGGGTGCGCAGCGATTCCTCCACACCCAGCGCGGGGTCGTAGAGGGGCCGGAAGTCGGGGGCGTCCTCCTCGATCGCGGCGACCACCTGCTCCGCGACCGCGAGGCCGCCCTCGCCGCCCTGCGCCCACACCTCGGACAGCGCGGCCCGGAAGCCCTGCTGCCGCGCCCACTTCAGCACCGCCTCGAGCTCGGCCTCGGTGTCGGTGGGGAAACGGTTCAGGGCGATCACCGGCTCGATCCCGAACTTGCGCATGTTCTCGACATGACGGGCGAGGTTCGTGGTGCCGGCGAGGGCGGCGCCGACGTCCTGCGCGGCGAGGTCGCCCTGCGGGACGCCGCCGTGCATCTTCAGGGCGCGCACCGTCGCGACGACCACGCCTGCGTCGGGGGACAGGCCTCCGAGCCGTGCCTTGATGTCCAGGAACTTCTCCGCACCGAGGTCGGAGCCGAAGCCGGCCTCGGTGACGGTGATGTCCGCCAGGGACTGCGCCAGCTGGGTCGCGGCCAGGGAGTTGCAGCCGTGGGCGATGTTGGAGAAGGGGCCGCCGTGCACGAGCGCGGGGGTGCCCCCGAGGGTCTGGACCAGGTTCGGCAGCAGGGCATCCTTCAGCAGCATGGTGATCGCGCCGCCCACCTGGAGGTCCGCCACCGTCACCGGCGTGCGGTCGTAGGAGAAGCCCACCACGATGCGGTCGATGCGCGCCTCGAGGTCCTGGAGGTCCGAGGCCAGGCACAGCACGGCCATGATCTCGGAGGCCACGACGATGTCGAAGCCGTCCTCGCGGGGCACGCCCTGGACGGGGCCGCCCAGCCCGATCACGGCCCTGCGCAGCGCACGATCGTTGACGTCGACCACGCGTTTCCACTGGATCCTGCGCGGATCGAGGTGCAGGGCGTTGCCCTGATAGATGTGGTTGTCGACCAGTGCAGCGAGGGTGTTGTTCGCGATCTGGATGGCGTGGAAGTCCCCGGTGAAGTGGAGGTTGATGTCCTCCATCGGCACCACCTGGGCGTGGCCGCCGCCGGTCGCTCCGCCCTTGATCCCCATGATCGGTCCCAGCGCCGGTTCGCGCAGCGCGACCATCGTGCGATGCCCGAGCAGCGAGAAGGCATCGGCCAGGCCGACGGTGGTGGTCGACTTCCCCTCGCCGGCCGGGGTGGGGGACATGGCGGAGAC
>JAAZLF010000063.1 GCA_012799425.1 Actinomycetales bacterium
CACGGTACTGTTCATCGCCCTATGGTCCGTGGGGGACGTCGTCCTCGCCGGATACCGAATCCAGATCTTCCCGGTCGCGATGGCGCTCTTCCTGGCGGTCCTGCTCGCACTGCACGGCGCGAGAGGCTGGAAGGCGTACGTCTTCTTCCCGATCCCACTGGCTGTCGGCACATTCCTGCTGTTCGGAACCCTGCTGAGGATCCCGCTATGAACACGATCTCCGAAGGGCTGCTGGCTCTCGGCTCATGGGAGGTCGCCCTGTGCATGCTTCTGGGACTCGGGCTCGGCCTGCTCGTCGGGGCTTTCCCGGGCGTCACCGCCACCATGGCGGTGGCTCTGGCGTCCGGATTCACCCTCACACTCGATCCGGTCCCCGGGCTCTGCGTGCTGCTGACCATCTATGTGGCTGCCAATTTCGGTGACCGCATCCCGGCGATCCTCATCAACACCCCGGGAACACCCGCCTCGATCGCGACCACTCTGGACGGCTACCCGATGGCCAAGAAGGGCCAGGCAGGGATCGCCCTGACCCTCTCCGCCTTCGCTTCGGCCGCAGCGATCCTGGTGAGCATGGTGATCTTCGCCGTGGCCGCCGTGCCAGTGGCGACGATCGCCCGGGACTACTTCCGCTCCCCGGAACTGTTCGCCCTGGTCGTCTTCGGTCTCACAGTCATGATCGGCATCTCGTCGAAGTCAGTGCTCAAGGGCGTCCTCGCGGGCCTGCTGGGTCTCCTGCTGGGCACCGTCGGCCTCTACTCCGCTACAGGCGATCAGCGCTTCACCTTCGGGATCCCGCAGCTCGCGGGCGATGAGGGCGTCCCCTTCATCGCCGTGATCATCGGCCTGTTCGGTGTCGCCGAGCTCTTCGACCAGATGCTCACCCATACCAAGAGCACGGCGAAGCCCGTCTCCGCTCTGGGGCGCTGGTGGCCGAACCGAAAGGAGCTGCGCGGTTCGGCGAAGCCCTTCGGGATCGCAGCGGGAGTCGGCTCGCTCACCGGCCTCATCCCCGCAGCGGGCGGCGATATCGCAGGGCTGATCGGCTGGGACCGCGCCAAGCGCGCCTCGAAGACCGGCGACACCTACGGCAAGGGCAATTACGAAGGCGTCGTCGCCTCGGACACCGCCTCCAGCGCGACCCTCGGAGGATCGCTCACCACGACCATGGCGCTGGGCATCCCCGGTGATTCCGTGATGGCGGTGATGATCGGATCGATGCTGGTATGGGGTCTGAACCCCGGTCCGGGCCTGTTCACCTCCCGACCCGACCTCGTGGTGACGATGACTGCGATCATGGTCCTCGCCGTGGTGCTGTCGCTCGGAGCGAGCCTGTTGCGTCTCAAGGGAATGGTGAAGCTCCTCGACACCCCCAACCACTACCTCTGGCCTGCGATCCTGCTGTTCTGCATGGTCGGGACGTACGCCACCACGAACAGCATCTTCACCGTGGTCGTCATGCTCGTTGCCGGAGTGAGCGGACTGCTGTTCAAGCGACTCCAGGTCCCTGCCGGCCCGATCGTCCTGGGCCTGCTGCTGGGGCCCATCGCCGAGGAGAACCTCGCCCGGACCCTGGTGCTCCAGGGAGGTCGAAGCTTCTTCGACGTCTGGTCTCCGGTGGCGCTCGGCTTCCTCGCTCTCGCCGCCGCGTCACTGCTGCTGCCACTGCTTCGCCGCCGCTCTCCGGTGAGCACCGGTGCGGAGGCGGGTGCGAGCGGCGGCTCGGACGACGACGTCTCCGAGGATGCCGACGACCCCGCACGCCACGACACCCGCGTCTGACCAACCACCCTCCCGCCCCCACAAGATCCAGGAGAACCACGCATGAAGCAGTCTCTTTCCGACGTCATCACCGCCGTCCCGACCGGATTCGCGGTCAACGGCGAGGTGGACTCAGCCGCCTCCCGCGCGATCCTCGAGCACGTGGCGGAGTCCGGTAACGAGGGCGCCTTCGTGCTCGGGACGACCGGCGAGTTCCCTGCGCTGTCCCTCGAGGAGCGAGGGCACCTTACGCAGCTCGCCCTCGAGGTTCTCTCGCCCCACATGCGCGTGATCGTGCACGTGGGCGCCCCCAGCCTCTTCGAGGTGCTGCAGCTGATCGAGCAGGCACGTGAGACGGGTGCGCAGGAGATCGCTGTGCTCACCCCCTACTACCTTCCGATCACGGATCAGGCGCTCGAGGACTTCTTCCGTGCCGTCGACCACGCCTCGAAGGGTCTGAAGGTCTATATCTACATTTATGCCAAGCGCGCCAACAACTTCGTCACGCCCCAGCTGATGCGCACCCTCTCGCAGCTGCCCAACATCGCGGGCGCGAAAGTCAGCGAGGAGCCGCTGTCCTTGCTGACCGAGTACCGCGAGGTCGTGCCAGAGGGCTTCCTCATCTACACCGGAGCGGACCGAGACGTGATCTCGGTGGCCGAGCACGGAGCCCAGGGTGTCATCTCCGGGGTCTCCTCCGTCTTGCCCAAGCCCTTCCGTGCCGCTGTGGCCGGCGAAGGCGATGCCGCGCGGCTGCAGGCGGATGTGGACCTCGCGGTCGAGGCGATCGCGGGGGACATGGGTCGTATGCACTACGCCTACGAGCTGCTCGGCGTGCCTTCAGGAACCTGTCGCATGTCGATCGCTGCACCAGGTGAGCAGGCGCGTGCGCAGATCCAGGACGCGGTGCGCAAGCTGTCATGAGCGGGCGTTCCTGGCCAGGGCATGGACGCGCGAGGCCAGGCCGGATGCTGCGCCTACCCTGATCCCATGCCCGCCCTCCTCGCCCTCGACCTCGGCACCACCTCCGCAAAGGCCGCGCTGATCGATCTCGAGGGGCGCACCGTCGCGAGCGCGAGCGCGGGCTACCCCACCCGCCACACGCCCGGCGGCGGCACGGAGCAGGATCCGGGCCACTGGGTCGATGCCGCGCGCTCCGCGATCGCGCAGATCCTCCCGCCCGACGTGGAGGTCGCGGCGCTGTGCCTCACCGGCCAGATGCAGGACCTGGTCCTCGAGGGCGAGCACGGCGCGGTGCATCCCGCCGTGCTCTACACCGACCTGCGCGCCGGCGCCGAGGCCGGCGAGATCCGCGCCGCTCTCGCCGCGGAGGGCGTGGACTGGGACGCGCTCGCGGGGAACCTGCAGGACGCCAGCAGCTGCGCCGCGATGTTCCGCCGCCTGGCCCGCGCCAGCCCCGACGCGGTCGCCGGCGCCCGCGGCATCGTCTTCGGTCCCGCCGGGCACCTCGCCCACGCTCTCGGCGCTGGGCTGCACTGCGACCTCACGACCGCCGCGGCCACCGGCCTGCTTGATGCCCGTACCCGCGAGTGGTCGCCCGCCGTGGCTC
>JAAZLF010000650.1 GCA_012799425.1 Actinomycetales bacterium
CCAGGCACGGCATCCCCGACTCCGTCACCGGGCTGCGCGAGCCCTGAGCCCGAAGCTCACTCGGCCATCGCCGCGTTGCCCTCCTCCTGCGCCTGCGGGATGCCGTCCTCGGCGGAGAGACGGCCGATGAACACCTCCTGGAAGATCGGGATCGCGGCACCCAGGCCGGCGTTCGCGCGGGCACCGGTGTCCGCCTCCGCGGGGTTCTTCGCGGCGTCGACGAACACGCTGACGTCCACGCCCTTCTCCTCCCAGAACGCGATGAAGGCGTCCTGCGCCTCGACGTGACCGGGGAAGGAGACGCCCTGCTCGGCCAGCGGCAGCTGGCCCTCCTTGCTGCCCAGCCAGGTCAGCAGCGCGTTGATGCCCTCCTGCTGGTCGTCGTCCGCCTGCGCGTTGCCGACCGCGACCACGCCGTGCACCAGTGACTTCGCTCCCTCGGATCCCTCCACCGGACCAGCCAGCGCCCACTCGAAGGAATCGGCGACGCCCTCGGAGATCGCCAGCAGGTTGTACGGGCCGGACTGGAACAGGCCGAGCTTTCCCTGGGTGAACAGGTCGCGGGAGTAGTCGCCGTTCTCGTTGGTGTCCGCCGCGCTCGGGGACACGTTCTCGACGTTGATCAGGTCCGCCATGTACTGGAACGCCTCGATGCCTTCGGGGGAGGCGAAGGTGTACTCGTCGTCCGCCTGCCAGGTCGCGCCGTTCGAGGCGAGCATGGGGCCGATGATGGCCTGACGATCGGCCTGCGAGTTGAAGCCGAACTGCTCACGCGAGTCGACGTCGAAGCCGTCCTCGCCCGGGTGCAGGCCCGCGCCGTCCACGGTCAGGGCGCGGGCGGCATCGCGCAGCGAATCCGTCTCCGCGCTGGGATCGAACACGAGGTCGGAGGGGTCCACGCCCGCCTCCTCGACCAGGTCCTTGTTGTAGAACACGGCGATCGAGTCCCAGATCTGCGGCACGCCCCAGAGCCCGCCGTCGCGCGTGTAGAGGTCCACCACGGACTTCTCCCACTGGGAGGCGCCGTCGGGGATGATCTCGTTGATGTCCACCAGTGCGTCGGAGTCCTTGAACTGCACGTAGTTCGCGGAGTTCATCCAGTACACGTCGGCCGCATCACCGCTGGCCACATCCAGCGGCAGGCGCGTCCAGTAGTCGCCCCACGGCACCACGTCGATCTCCACGTTCCATCCGCTCTCGGCGGTGAAGGCTTCGAAGGACTCCTGGTACGCGGCCACCGCGTTCTCATCCCAGAGGCGGAAGGTGAGCGTGCCCTTGTCCCCACCGGAGCTGCCGCCCGCATCGGAGGCGGAGCTCCCGCCGCCGCTGCCGCTTCCGTCGTCCGAGGAGGGGGAGCAGGCCGCCGCGGCGCCGAGCAGGCCGGCGGCGGCGAAGGAGGAGAGGATCGTGCGACGGTTCAGCATGGAGGTTCCTTCCGGGCGGGTGGTTGCCCTCATTATCGTCGACCGGCGGCCGTCGCGGGTGATCAGTGACCGTGTGCGTCGTCGGCCAGAGCGACGACGTGAAGAGCACCCCGGCGCTCTCGCGGCCGGTCAGCGCAGGGTGGTGTCGCCGACGGAGCGGGTGATCTGCTTCTGGAACACGATCATCAGGATCACCAGCGGCAGCATCGCAAGCGTGGTGCCAGCCATCACCAGGGTCCAGTTGTTGTTGTACTGCGACTGCAGGGCGGAGGTCGCCACCGTGATCACCCGCCACTCGGGCCCGGAGGTGATCACCATCGGCCACATGAAGTTGTTCCAGTGGGTGACCACCGTGATCAGCACCAGGGTGACGATGATGGCCCGGTTCAGCGGCACCACCAGGTGCCACAGCAGGCGCAGCGTGCCCGCGCCGTCGATCCGCATCGCGTCCATCAGCTCGCTGGGAACACCGCGGAAGTTCTCCCGCAGCAGGAAGATCGCATACGGCGAGCCCAGCACGAACGGCAGCACCAGCGCCCAGAACGTGTTGCGCAGCCCCACCTCGCTCATCATCAGGTACAGCGGCACCACCACGACCACCTGCGGCACCATCAGCGTCGCCACGTACACCCAGAACAGCAGGTCGCGGCCGGGGAAGCGGAGCTGGGCGAAGGCATAGGCGGCCAGCACCGAGAACACCATCTGGCCGACCAGGATCACCGCGACCATCTGCACGGTGACCACCACGGGGGTGATGAAGCCGTCCTGCCCCGCCGAGGGCGTGAACAGGCGGAGGAAGTTCTCCAGCACCGGCGGCGCCGGAATCGACAGCGGCCCCTCCTGCGCGAACTGCCGGGTGGAGGTGAACGCCGTCATCACCGAGAACAGGAACGGGCCCAGCGTGAGCACCGCCGCGACGGCGAGCACCAGGTAGGTGGCGCTGTGGGCCAGCAGCCGCCGGGCCAGCAGCGAGCCGGTCAGCCGGCGCGGCCGACGGGACGGGCCGCGCCCGTCGGCGTCGGAACCATGCCCGGGGGTGGCGGGGCGCCCCGGATCGGTGTCGGTGGTCGTGTGCATCGCGGTCCTCCTCTCAGCTCATGTCGTAGGTGATGCGGCGGGAGAACCAGCGCTGCTGGGCCAGCGTGATCACCACCAGCAGCAGGAACAGGATCACCGCGACCGCGCTTGCACGGCCCAGGCGGCTGGCCTCGAACGCCTCGTTGTAGATCAGCGAGGCGATCACCTCGGTGCGGCGCTGGGATCCGCCGCCGGTGAGGGCGTAGACCATGTCGAACACCTGGAAGCTCGCCACCACCTGCGTGACCGCGAGGAAGAACGTGGTGGGCCGCAGCAGCGGGATCGTCATGAACCACAGCTGCTGGGCGGGCCCTGCGCCGTCGATGCGCGCGGCCTCGTAGATCGAGCCGGGGATGCGGGTCAGCCCCGCCTGGAAGAACAGCGAGATGTAGCCGACGTTCTGCCAGATCGCCACGAACGCCACCGCGGGCAGGGCGAGGCCCGGATCGGTGAGCCATTCGACGCGCACGCCCAGGATCTGGTTCAGCGCACCCACGGAGGGCTGGAAGATCCACTTCCACACCACGCCCAGCGCGAGCGGGGCGCACACCCACGGGATCACCACGATCACCCGCACGATCGCGGAGCCCGGCAGGGCGCGCACCAGCTGGGTCGCCAGGATCAGCCCCAGCGCGAGCGAGACCGGCACCGAGATCAGCGTGAAGATTCCCGTGACCAGCAGAGAGTTGGGCAGTGCGCCGCTCGAGAGCAGCGTGGTGTAGTTCTCCAGCCCGATGAAGCGACGCGTGCCCAGCAGGTCCCAGCGGAACAGCGAGACGACGAAGGCGAGCAGCACCGGCAGGATCAGGAAGGCCGTCACCCCGATCAGGCTGGGGGCGATCAGCAGCCACCCCAGCAGGGGCCTGCGCGCGTTCATGCGGCCCCTGCCGTGCGCGGTGTCGAGCTCGATCTCATCGGATCAACGTATAGCAGGTGGGGGCGAGCGCGGGCGACGCGTCGGGAGGTGGCGTGCGTCAGGGGTGGTGGCGTGTGTCGCTGGCCGATGGCCTGCGTCGGGGAGGGTGGTGCGAGGGGTGATGGTCGAGTACGGGATCTGGGGAGACATGTATGGCGATATCTCCGCAGAGGTCGCTCTGGCGCCGGTACTCGACCACGGCCCGGCACGGCGAAGTCCGAGAACAGCCCGGCCCGGCATGGCACGGCACGGCCCGACGAGATACGGCGGCGGCAGGGCGAGCTCGCCCACTGACCGAGCGGCAGAAGAACCGGGCCCGGCACCGCGCCGTGCTACGGGCCTGGTTTACGCTCGCCTCCATGAGCTCCGCGTCGCAGTCCGCAGCCCCGCAGCCCTCCGGCCAGGATCCGTCCCAGCCCTCCGGCCAGGGCCCGTCCGGGTCCACCGGCCAGGATCCGTCCCGACCTTCCAGCCGGGGCCCG
>JAAZLF010000651.1 GCA_012799425.1 Actinomycetales bacterium
CTCCGGCAGCCAGGGCGCGATGGGGGAGTCGAGCTCGAGCACTCCCTGCTCCACCAGCCGCAGCGCGGCGACGGCGGTGACCAGCTTGGTCATCGACTGGATGCGGAAGATCGCGTCGGTGCGCATCGGGGCGCCGCCCACCTCCATCACCCCGGCGGCGATCGGCTGCGGGTCGCGGCCGACGGCGATCACGCCGCCGGGCACGGTGCCGTCCTCGACGAAGCGGGACAGCAGTCGGGCAGGGTCCGAGGTCGGCGTCGACATGCGGTCAGCGTACGCCCGGGCCCCGCATCGCACACCCCGCCCTGAGGGGCCCGCCTAGACTCGGCCCATGAGCTCCTTCGAGGATTTCGTGCGGCTCGAGCCCCGTGCCGTGCCGCTCGGCGGGCCACGTGGGATGACGGTGCACCGCACGCTGCCGGCGCGCCAGACATCGCTGATCGGGGCCTGGTGCTTCGTGGACCACTTCGGGCCCGACGACGTCTCGGGTGGCGGGGGCATGCAGGTCGCGCGTCATCCGCACACGGGCCTGGCGACCGTGTCCTGGCTGTTCGACGGGGCGATCACCCACCGCGACTCGATCGGCAACCATGCCCTGGTGCGGCCCGGGGACGTGGACATCATGGTCGCCGGCTCCGGCATCACGCACTCGGAGTTCTCCACGAACGACACGACGATCCTGCACGGCGTCCAGCTCTGGTACGCCCTGCCTGACCGTGCCCGCTTCCGCGAGCAGCACTTCGAGGTCTACACACCGCCCGAGATCGGGAGCTCCGAGGCACGCGCGCGCGTGGGCCTCGGCACCTTCCGCGCAGCTGCCGAGGACGGCACTGTGCTCGCGGACCGCAGCGCCGTGAGCACCGACACCGCGCTGAGCATGGTCCAGCTCGACCTGCGTGCCGGCAGCACCCTGCGCATCGAGCTGGATCCCGGCCACGAGTACGGACTGCTCGTGGACCGGGGCACCGCAAGCATGCGCACAGCAGCTCCCCGCACCGGTGAGTCCCGCACCGAGTGGCGCGAGACCGTCGCGGTCAGCCGTGAACTGCTGGTGCTGCCCGACGGTGCCGCACAGCTGACGCTCCTCGCTGGAGAGGGGGAGGACCTGCGCGCCATGCTGCTGGGCGGCGAGCCGCTCGGGGAGGAGATCCTGATGTGGTGGAACTTCGTGGGTCGCAGCCATGAGGAGATCGAGCAGTTCCGTGCCCGCTACCAGGCCGAGATCGGCGCCGAGGGTACGATCGCCGAGGCTCCGATCCCTCCGGAGACCCGATCCCGCGGTGGCCTGGCGGCCGATGCCGAGCAGTTCGGCCCCTTCGCCCCGCACACCCCGGCGGCTCTGCCCGCTCCCCGACTTCCCCACGGACGGCTGCGCACGCGCGGCCGCGTCGGCATCTCGAAGGACTGACCACGTGCCACAGACTCCCCATGACACTCCCGGCCATGCCGAGCCGGCCGTGCCGGCATCGCAGGGCCCGGACCAGACCGACCGCGTGGTCATCGCCGCGGCCGAGGAGCTCGGGGTCGGCTGCCCCTGCGACATGGTCGTGGTGGACGATGCGACCGGTGAGCTGACCGCCTTCGCGCTCGAGTCCGTCGCCGAGCACGAGGACGCCGTGGTGCTCAGCTGGACCTCCTCCCTCACGCTCGCCGCAGCGCTGCGGGAGCGCTTCGCCGCGCAGATCGAGGCGGGCCGTCTGCGGGTGCCCTCCGGCGCGGGGGAGGTCCCGCTCGAGCAGGCTGTGGCCGAGGTCGAGGGGCATCTGATGGTGCTGATGCGCCTGCCCAAGGCGGTGCACGCGCTCGAGGACCGGGCCCGCCGCCTCGCCGAGGCGGTGCGGGCCAGCGGCCAGAGCGGGCTCGAGATCGTCGCGGGCGGGCGGGTCAAGCACATGACCCGGGCCCAGAACGAAGCGCTCGCCACGGTTTTCGAGGAGGTCCGCGCCAGCCGCGGGATCGGGAAGTCCCGGGCCCTGGTCGCGACTGAGCTGCGGGAGGAGCCGCCCGCCCCGGCCGCCGCCGAGGGGAAGACCCGGATCACGGTGCATGGTCAGCTGCGTGACCTCGCTCTGCGCGGCATCGGTGCGGTGTTCAGCGCAGCAGCGGCCGACGCGGGCAGCCTGCTGCTGCTGGACGCGCTGGATCAGGCCATGGCCGCGGGAGAGCTGGGCACGCCCGAGGCCCCCGTGGAAGCCGCCGCGGACCTGGGCTGCGGCAACGGCCTGATGACCGCCTACCTCGCTGCCGCCCTGCCCGTGGCGACCGTGCTGGGCAGCGACGTGGATGCCGACGCCGTCGGCTCGACCCGCGAGACCCTCGCCGCCAACGGCCTCGAGCGTGAGAACGTCCGGGTGAGCTGGGACGATGCCCTGTCGCGGGTCGATGGCGCGAGCCTTGACCTGGTGCTGCTGAACCCGCCTTTCCACGACGGCACGGTGGTCGATGCGACGCTCGTGCAGGGGCTGCTGGATGCGGCCGCACGGGTGCTGCGCCCGGGCGGGCAGCTCTGGTTCGTGCACAACTCGCACCTGCGCTATCGCACCGAGGTGGAACGCCGGGTCGGTCCCGTGCAGCAGCGCGCCCGCGACCGCCGCTTCACCGTCCTGAGCGCGACCCGCTGACCGCCGCCGGTCCCACGCAACAGCCCGCTCACGAACCAGATCCACGCCGGAAGTGGTTCGTGAGCGGGCTGTTGACCGCATGGCACGGTGCGCGGTGCTGAGCGTGCGGCGCGCCGCGCACCGAGCGGGTCAGGCCACCATGGTGCGCAGCACGGAGGTGAACATCGCCAGGCCGTCGGTGCCGGAGCGGGTGCCCTCGCCGGGATGGTCCGGGCCGAAGCCGGCCTCGACCGCGTGCTCGGGGTGCGGCATCAGTCCCACCACGTTGCCCTCGGCGTTGGTGATCCCGGCGATGTCGTGTCGCGAGCCGTTGGGGTTGGCCTCGAAGCCGGCGGGCCCGTGGGTGGCGCCCGCGGCGTAGCGGAACACGATCCGCTCCTCGGCCTCGAGCTCGGCGAGCGTGCGCTCGTCGGCGACGTACTGGCCATCCTGGTTCTTCAGCGGGATCCGGATGACCTGACCGGTCTCGTACCCCGTGGTCCAGGCGGTGCGGATGTTCTCGACCGTGAGCGGTTGGTCGCGGCAGAGGAACGCACGGTGGGCGTTCTTGATCATCGCACCGGGCAGCAGGTGCGTCTCGCACAGGATCTGGAAGCCGTTGCAGATGCCGAGCACCGGCATCCCGCCCTTCGCGGCGTCCACGACCCTGTCCATCACCGGGGCGAAGCGGCTGATCGCACCGGCGCGCAGGTAGTCGCCGTAGGAGAAGCCGCCGGGCAGCACGATCGCCTCGACGTCTCGCAGATCATCTTCGCCGTGCCACAGCGCGACCGGGTCACCGCCGGCGAGCCGCACCGCGCGCAGCGCGTCACGGTCGTCCAGCGTGCCCGGGAAGGTCACCACACCGATGCGCATCAGGCCGCGCCCTCCGCGGAGGCGTCCTCGACCTCGAGGGCCACGACGTCCTCGATCACCGGGTTCGACAGCAGCGTCTCCGCCGCCTCGCGCAGCGAGGCGAGCACCTCGTCGGTGACCTCGCCCTCGACCTCGAGCTCGAACCGCTTGCCCTGGCGCACCGAGGCGATTCCCTCGAAACCCAGTCGCGGCAGCGCCGCGGCGACGGCCTTGCCCTGCGGGTCGAGGATCTCCGGCTTCGGCATGACGTGGACCACGACACGTGGCATGGGTGCTCTCCTGAGGGACGACGGCCTCGGCGGGGCGGGCCGGACGGGTGGGGCGGCGTCGCGGGCTCGGGATCGACGCGGTGCGGCCGACGGGTCCGTGCCCGACCCCGCCATCGTAGCGAGCATGGAGCCGAGCGCGGCAGTCCGCCCACGGTGGGGGACGGATCGCC
>JAAZLF010000652.1 GCA_012799425.1 Actinomycetales bacterium
CGAGGCACTGGCGAAGCTGCACGGCAACAGCTTCGACCGACTCGGCACCGCCGAGCCCGGCAGGCAGATCGTCGGTCGCGCCCTGGCGAGCCTGCGCTTTCGGCCTCTCGAGGACATCGTCGACTCCTTCGACGACGAGATGGAGCAGCTGCAGATGGTCACCGGTGCGGTCACCCGCGCGCTGGGCACGACCTACTTCCACCCTGCGAACTGAGCCTCGGCCGCGATGGCTCCGCCGTGCCCGGGTGTGACGTCGGCCCGGCGGGGAAGGCCGATGCCGGTGAGCGTCCGGCTTGCGTGAGACCATGGACCGATACCGGCACGCCTGTGCCGGTCCGCATCGACGAGAGGACCCAAGCCGGTGACCCCGAGGATCGCTGCCGACGAGGCGCAGGACATCCTTCCCGCGTCCACGCCCCAGGAGCGGCTCCGCAACTTCTGCATCATCGCGCACATCGACCACGGCAAGTCCACGCTGGCCGATCGGATGCTGCAGATCACCGGCATCGTCGAGGAGCGCGCGATGCGCGCCCAGTACCTCGACCGGATGGACATCGAGCGCGAGCGCGGCATCACCGTCAAGAGCCAGGCCGTGCGCATGCCCTGGCAGGTCGACGGCGTCAACTACGCGCTGAACATGATCGACACCCCCGGGCACGTCGACTTCACCTACGAAGTCTCCCGCTCGCTGGCGGCGTGCGAAGGCGCGATCCTGCTGGTCGACGCCGCGCAGGGCATCGAGGCCCAGACCCTCGCGAACCTGTACCTGGCGATGGAGAACGACCTCACCATCATCCCGGTGCTGAACAAGATCGACCTGCCCGGCGCGGAGCCCGAGAAGTACGCCGCCGAGATCGGCCAGCTGGTCGGGGTGGATCCCGACGACGTGCTGCGGGTCTCCGGCAAGACGGGTCTGGGCGTCGAGGACCTGCTGGACCACCTGGTGCGCACCCTCCCCGAGCCCGAGGGCGATCCCGATGCCCCCTGCCGGGCGATGATCTTCGATTCCGTCTACGACACCTACCGCGGCGTGGTCACCTACATCCGTGTGGTCGACGGCAGTCTCAAGTCCCGCGACCGCATCGACATGATGTCCACCGGCGCTCACCATGAGCTGCTCGAGATCGGCGTCAGCTCGCCGGAGCCGCGCGCCACCCAGGGCATCGGGCCCGGCGAGGTCGGTTACCTGATCACCGGCGTGAAGGACGTGCGCCAGTCCAAGGTCGGCGACACCATCACCACGTCCGTGCGCGGGGCCGAGGAGCCGCTCGAGGGCTACGACGACCCCAAGCCGATGGTCTACTCGGGGCTGTTCCCGATCGACGGCTCCGACTACCCGGTGCTGCGCGACGCGCTGGACAAGCTCAAGCTCAACGACGCCGCGCTGCTGTACGAGCCGGAGACCTCCACCGCGCTCGGCTTCGGCTTCCGTGTCGGCTTCCTGGGCCTGCTGCACCTGGAGATCATCCGTGAGCGCCTCGAGCGCGAGTTCAACCTCGAGCTGATCTCGACCGCACCATCCGTGGTCTACCAGGTCACGTTGGAGGACGGCACCGAGGTCGAGGTGCTCAACCCCTCCGACTTCCCGGCAGGCAAGGTCGCCGAGATCAGCGAACCGATCACCAAGGCCACCATCCTCGTGCCCAGCGAGTTCATCGGCGCGGTGATGGAGCTGTGCCAGTCCAAGCGCGGCAACCTCGGCGGCATGGACTATCTCAGCGAGGACCGCGTCGAGCTGCGCTACACGCTGCCGCTGGCCGAGATCGTGTTCGACTTCTTCGACCAGCTGAAGTCCCGCACCAAGGGGTACGCCTCGCTCGACTACGACGTCTCCGGCTCCCAGGTCGCCGACCTCGTCAAGGTCGACATGCTCCTGCAGAGCGAGCCCGTGGATGCCTTCAGCGCCATCGTGCACCGCGACAAGGCCTATAACTACGGCGTCGAGATGGCCGGCAAGCTCAAGAAGCTCATCCCTCGCCAGCAGTTCGAGGTGCCGATCCAGGCCGCGATCGGCTCGCGCATCATCGCTCGCGAGAACATCCGCGCGATGCGCAAGGACGTGCTTTCCAAGTGCTACGGCGGCGACATCTCACGAAAGCGCAAGCTCCTCGAGAAGCAGAAGGAGGGCAAGAAGCGCATGAAGAACATCGGATCCGTCGAGGTCCCGCAGGAGGCGTTCATCGCCGCGCTCTCCTCCGACGAGGGCGACATGCCCAAGGATTCCAAGAAGAAGTGAGCTCCGGGACGGGACACGTCGCGGCGGTCTGCACCGTCGCCCAGCTCTTCCCGGTCGCCTCCAGCGGGCTGATGAGCGGCATCGACAAGCGACCGGTCGACGGGCCGGTCCGCCTGCTGGCCCACGGGGTGCTCGGGGACGTCCAGGGAGACCGCGAGCACCACGGCGGGATCTTCAAGGCCGTCTACGCCTACGCCCGCGAAACGCGCCAGGCGCACGCCGCGGCGCGCGGGCTCGAGCTGCCCGACGGGTCCTTCGGGGAGAACCTCGTGACCACCGGACAGGACACCGACGAGACGGTGATCGGGGAGCGCTGGCGCGTCGGGAGCGCCGAGCTCGAGGCCACCGCGGTGCGCAATCCCTGCGGCACCTTCTCCGCCTGGATAGGGGACCGCCGCTGGGGCAGGCACTTCACCGCCGCGGGCGGCGCCGGCGCGTACTTCCGCGTGATCGTCGAGGGAGAGACCTCCGCAGGCGACCAGATCGAGGTGCTGCACCGGCCGGAACATGAGGTCACCATCGGTGACGCCTTCCGCGGTCTGGACGCCCGCCAGGCCCGCGACCTGCTCGACTGGGCGGAGAGGACCGGCACCGTGCTGTACGACTCGTTGGCCGGCAGCGCGCAGAACACCCTGCGCCGCGCCGGCGAAGCCGATGACTTCCCCGTGCGGCTGCGGTCCACGGGCCGCGGCCTCGGGATGGGGATGGGCCTGTGAACCCGCTGTCCGTGTACATCCACGTCCCCTTCTGTGCGGTGCGCTGCGGGTACTGCGACTTCAACACCTACACCGCCACCGAGCTCGGCGGCGGTGGTTCCCAGGCCGAATACCCGGACAACGCGAAACGGGAGATGGACCTGACGCTCGCGGCTGATCGCGAGGCCGGGTACGACTACGAGCAGGTCTCGACCGTGTTCTTCGGCGGCGGCACCCCGACCCTGCTGCCCGCGGACGACCTCGTCTCGATGCTCGAGCACCTGCGCACCCTGATCCCGCTCGCGGACGATGCCGAGGTCACCACCGAGGCGAACCCCGACTCCGTCACCCGCGCCTCGCTGTCGCGGCTCGCCGCCGGCGGCGTCACCCGCGTCTCCTTCGGCATGCAGTCCGCGGTGCCCTCGGTGCTGGCCACCCTGGACCGCACCCATGACCCCGAGAAGGTGCCGCAGGCCGTGGCCTGGGCACGGGAGGCGGGCCTCGACGTCAGCCTCGACCTCATCTACGGCACGCCGGGGGAGACCGTCGAGGATGTCGAGACCTCCGTGAAGGCGGCACTGGCCTGCGGGGTCGACCACATGTCGGCGTACTCGCTGATCATCGAGGGCAACACTGCGATGGCCCGGCAGCTGCGACGCGGCGAGCTCGAGGCGCCCGACCCGGACGACATGGCCGACAAGTACGAGCTGGTCGACGACCTGGCCCGCGCCGACGGGCTGTCCTGGTACGAGGTCTCCAACTGGGCCCGCACCCCGGCGCAGCGCTCC
>JAAZLF010000653.1 GCA_012799425.1 Actinomycetales bacterium
GAGTACGAGCCCCGCCGCGACCATGTGCTGTATCTGCTGCACAACGCGCTCCCCCACCATTCCGGTGGGTACGCCACCCGCACCCATGGGCTGCTCAACGAGCTGGGACGCATGGGCTGGGACGTGGACGGCGTGACCCGCCTCGGCTACCCCTACGACATGCCGAAGATGGCGGAGGTCCCCGATCTCCCTGCGCATGAAGTGGTGGGAGAGGTGGACTACCACCACCTGCTCACCGGGCGGCAGATCGAGAAGAAGAACCCGATGCACGACTACGTGGCGCGGTACACCGACGCGCTGCTGCCGCTGGCGCGCGCCGAGCGGCCCGCGATCCTCCACGGCGCCTCGAACCACTGGAACGGCCTGGCCGCGGTAAAGGCCGGACGGCTGCTCGGCATCCCCTCCGTCTATGAGGTGCGAGGGCTGTGGGAGGTCACCCGCGGTTCCCGCGACCCCGAGTGGGCGCGCAGCGACCAGTACACCTACATCGCACGAATGGAGGCCGACGCCGCCCGCGGTGCCACCAAGGTTCTCGCGATCACCCAGGCGCTGAAGACCGAGCTGGTGGAGCGCGGCGTGGACGAGGACAAGATCGTGTTGGTCCCCAACGGCGTGGACACCGGCCGTTTCACCCCGCTCCCCCGCGACGAGGAGCTCGCCGCCCAGCTGGGCGTGAGCGGGAAGGCCGTGATCGGCTACGTCGGCACCGTCGTGGACTACGAGGGCCTGGACCTGCTGCTGGAGTCCGCCGCCGCCCTCCGGCGCACCCGCGAGGATTTCCATGTGCTGATCATCGGCGACGGGGCGAAGCTCGAGGAGCTGACAGCGCTCGCCGCCGAGCAGGGACTCGAGGACGTCGTCACCTTCACCGGCCGGATCCCGCACCACGAGGTGGAGCGCTACTACTCCATCATCGACATCACCCCGTTCCCCCGCCTGCCGCTGCCGGTGTGCGAGATGGTCTCCCCGCTGAAGCCCTTCGAGGCGATGGCCATGGGCAAGGCAGTGATCGCCTCGGACGTCGCGGCGCTCGCGGAGATCGTGACGCCGGGAGAGAACGGGCTGCTGCACGAGAAGGGCAGTGCGGAGTCGCTGACGGTGCAGCTGGAGCGGCTGCTGGATGACCGCTCCCTGTTGGTGAGCCTGGGCACGCACGCCCGCTCTTGGGTCGTCGCGGAGCGCGATTGGCGGAGTATCGCGGCGACCATCGCCGAGGTGTACTCCGACCTGCGCCCATAAGGGGTCCCTGCCCTCCGCACGCCGGCCTCCGCGCGACCACCATCGCAATCGATGACGGCTCTGCTCCCCCGGTCCTGTCCGCTTCGAGACCTGATGTTCACGGCAACGACGGGCCTCCGGCAGATCCCGTTCCCGCTCACCCACTACCGTGGTACCTGTTTCGATCGAATACGTCGTTCCTCCCTGCCCTTTCCCCCACCCCGCCCAGGAGCACTTGATGAGTCCGTCCGTCCCCCTCGACACCGTCTGCGTGATCGGCCTCGGATATATCGGACTGCCCACCGCGGCAGTACTTGCCCAGGCCGGCAAGACTGTGATCGGCGTCGACATCAAGCAGTCGAACGTCGATGCCATCAACGCAGGTCAGGTCCCGTTCGTCGAGGACGGCCTGGAGGCGGTGCTTGCCGGCGTGGTGGCGCAGGGCAGGCTCTCCGCCCGGACAGACACCCCCGCGAGTGATGCCTACATCGTCTCGGTGCCCACCCCCTTCAAGGGCGACCACGATGCGGACCTCTCCTACATCGACGCTGCGGCCGAGGGGATCGCTCGGCAGCTGACCGGTGGTGAGCTGATCATCCTCGAGTCCACCTCTCCCCCCGGGACGACCGAGCACCTCGCCGAGGTGATCCTCGAGGCCCGTCCCGAGTTCACCTCGGAGCCGAACCTCCCGAATTCCCTGTACTTCTCCCATGCTCCCGAGCGAGTGCTGCCGGGCCGCATCATGATCGAGATGGTGGACAACGACCGCATCATCGGCGGCACCACTCCGGAAGCCTCGGAGCTTACCCGCGACCTGTACGCGAGCTTCTGCCGCGGGGAGCTCCTGCTCACCGATGCCCGCACCGCGGAGATGGCCAAGCTCACCGAGAACGCGTTCCGTGACGTCAACATCGCGTTCGCCAATGAGCTGTCGATCATCGCCGACCGCCAGGGCATCGATGTCTGGGAGCTCATCGAGCTCGCCAACCACCATCCTCGCGTCAACATCCTCAAGCCGGGTCCGGGCGTGGGCGGTCACTGCATCGCGGTGGATCCGTGGTTCATCGTGTCCTCGGACCGCGAGTTCTCGAAGCTCATCTCGACCGCTCGGAACGTCAACGACTCCAAGCCGGAGATCGTTCTCGACAAGGTGCTCAAGCACGCTGACCGGTTCAAGGCCCCGACGGTGGCGGCGCTGGGCATCGCCTTCAAGGCGGACATCGACGACCTGCGGGAGTCCCCCTCCAAGAACATCGCGATCAGCCTCGCGGAACGGCTGGACGCGGGCACGGTGCTGGTCGTCGAGCCGAACATCGACGAGCTCCCCCCTGAGCTCGCCGGCCGGGACAATGTCGAGCTCGCAGCCCTGGAGGATGCGGTGGAGCGTGCAGACATCGTGCTGCTGCTGGTCGATCACTCCTCCTTCGTCGAGTTCGATCGCGAGAAGCTCCAGGAGACCGTGCTGATCGATACGAAGGGGCTGTGGCGATGACCCGTCCCACGGGGATGGACCGTTGGAAGCGTCGGGTCGGTCGCGCCCTGGGCCGCCCCCCGGCGCCCCAGGGATCTCCGGCGGCTGATCCAGCACCCCGGGAGACCCCTCCCCGGGAGCTCGGCCTGTTGGCCCTGCCTGAGCGCCCCCGAGCGCTGCTGCGTGCGGCCCGTGCCCACGCGGAGACAGCTGCGGAGACGGCCGACGACGAACTCGCCGAGAAGGCGCTCGGCGAGTTCCGTGACGCCGTGGCGGCATCAGAGTTCGACGCCCTGACGCTGCGCGATCTCGCCGAGCACCATGGACGTCGTGACAGCGTCGAAGCATCCGACGCGATCAAGGCGCTCGTCGCCCCCGACGCTTCGCAGGTCTCGGAC
>JAAZLF010000654.1 GCA_012799425.1 Actinomycetales bacterium
GGCTCCACCTGGGGCGGTGCGGTGATGACCCACGCCTGGACCACGGACCTGCGCCGCTTCGCGGACGGGACGCTGGTGGCGCTGATGACCGCGCGGGCCGACGACACCCTCGGCACCGGCACCGACCGTCGGCAGATCGACCCGATCGATCACCGCTTCCTGTGGGCCGTGCTCCGGCCGGGGGAGAGCGACTGGCAGGTGCGGCACCTCGCCCATGCCGGCCCGCAGCTGCTCCCGCACGAGGAGGACTACACGGGGCTCGGCGCCATCGATCCCGGGGACCCGGACGCGCTGTGGATCTCCACCGTGGTCGATCCGCGCGACGGCACCGAGCTGCCGGTCCACGAGATCTTCCACGGCCGCACGGGCGATGCGGGGGAGAGCTGGACCTGGAGCCCCGTCACCGAGGACTCCACGGCCGCGAACTTCCGACCGATCGCCGTACCCGGCGACCCCGCGCGCGAGGTCCTCGCCTGGTACCGCGGCACGATGCGGTCCTCGCAGGCCTACGACACGGAGGTGATGGTGCGGGTCGCCGAGCGTCGTCGAGAGTGATCTTCTTCGGCATCTACGCGGTGCAAAGGTCACAGTACGCACCGATGTGATGGCGGCCGCGCGCTCCTACTGACCGCACTGCACAGCCGTGACCTTTCCCTCCGCGCCGAGGAGGGCACGGTGCGGGGCACGGTGAGTCTCGCGGCGCGCTCGATCACCACCTTCACCGCCCCGTGGAGCTGAGCCGGGGAACGGGCGGGCTCATCGATTGCGCGGCGCCCTCTTGCCCTTGGATGCCGTCGCCTTGGGGTGCCCGGCCGAGGCGTTCGTCAGCCACACGATGCGACGCTCCGGGTCGACGCAGTACCAGATGCGGGCCCCGGAGGAGACGTCGTACTGCCACTGCTCCATCTCCGTGCCTTGGATGGTGCGTGTACCGAGAGAACCCTTCAGGCGCTTCTGCGCGTCGGTGCGTTCTGTAGGAGCCGACCGCATTCGCGCCTTCGCTTCGGCGCAGTTGCCCGGGTATTGCCTTTCGAGTTCACAAAAGCTCAACGATTCCTTGGTCCCGTAGCGGAGATCCCATTGGCCAGCCGCAGGCGGCGGGGGAATGTGATCGCCGCGCTTGGGACCGCGGTTCACGCGGCATCAACCGGCGTGTCCAGGGGTTCGTCGATCGGGGCGCTGAGGGAGCGGGCGAGGTCCGGATCGGACCACACCTCTGCGGTAGCGCGCCAGTCCTCGATGAGCGTTGCGAACGCCGTGTAGCGGCCGAGGGAAGCGCTGGCGAGCAGCGTCTCTGTGGCTTCCCGGGCGAACTCCTCACGCTCTGCATCAGGCAGGAACGTGACCCAGGGGAGGGCTGACGCGAGAGCGTCGGGGAAGCGGCCGATCAGTGCGCTGTCCCGCGCGATCGCCGTGAGCGCGGTAGCCAGGAAGCTCGTCGCGGACTCCAGTGCCCGCGCGGCGTCCTCCGTATCGAGCACCCACGTGGGGCGTCCCGCGCGCTGCTCCAGGACCAGTGTCTCGCCTGTGCGCTCGGCCTCGGTGAGGTGCTGGTTGTAGCTCTGGATGAATCGGCTCATGGGCAGCGTCTTCGTCATGCCCCCATACTACGCAACTAGTTGCGTAGTAGCAATGCGACGGGATCAGGCACCACCCTTCGTCCCGCTCGAGGACAGGCGGAGCATCGGCGGGCAACCCCTCTCTGCACGGACGGCGAGGCGCAGCGGCTACCGCTCAC
>JAAZLF010000655.1 GCA_012799425.1 Actinomycetales bacterium
CAGCTGTTCGACGGCCCGATGGTCGAGTCGGTGCTGATGCGCTACAGCGACCGCAACACGCTGTGCATCTCCTCCGAGGCCGGCTGCGGCATGAACTGCCCCTTCTGCGCCACCGGACAGATGGGCCTGACCCGCAACCTCTCGGCCGCAGAGATCCTCGAGCAGGTGCGCATCGCCAACCACATGCTCGCCCGCGGCGAGCTGCCCGGCGGCACGGGCCGCGTGAACAACATCGTGTTCATGGGCATGGGCGAGCCGCTCGCGAACTACCGCCCCGTGGCCACCGTGTGCAAGCGCCTGAACGCGCCCGCCCCCGAGGGCTTCGGGATGGGTGCACGCCACATCACCGTCTCCACGGTGGGGCTGGCGCCGGCGGTGCGGAAGCTGACGGCCGAGAAGATCCCCGTCACCCTCGCGGTCTCCCTGCACGCCCCGGATGACGAGCTGCGCGATGAGCTGGTCCCGATCAACACCCGTTTCGACGTGGACGAGATCCTCGACGCCGCCTGGGAGTACTTCGAGACCACCGGCCGTCGGGTGAGCATCGAATATGCACTGATCCGCGACATCAACGACCAGGCGCACCGGGCCCAGCTGCTCGCGGATCGTCTGATCGCCAAGGGCGGTGCCCACTGGGTGCATGTCAATCCGATCCCGCTGAACCCGGTCAAGGGTTCGAAGTGGACCGCCTCCGATCCGCTGGTCGAGAAGCAGTTCGTGGAGATCCTGCGTGACAACGGCATCTCCGCGACCATCCGCGACACCCGCGGATCGGACATCGACGGCGCCTGCGGCCAGCTCGCGGCCGAGGTCATCGAGTCCGACGACCATCGCGCGGACCGCGAGGCGCGTGTGGCGCGCGTCGAGGCGATCGCCGCGGCCACCGACTGAGGACTCCGTCATGCAGATCCGCTTCGCGCCCGTCCGCTTCCGCGAGGGATACGACATGCAGGAGGTCGACGACCTCCTCGACCGCTGCGAGCGCGCCCTGCGCTCGGGCGATGGTTCCGTCACGGCCGAGACGGTGCAGCAGCTCCGATTGACCCCCACCAGGTTCGGTGAGGGCTACGACATGGAGGATGTCGACCGCTTCCTGGACGGGGTGCTGCTGCCGCTGCTCGCCTCGCCCGAGCGGTTCCCGTACGACCCGGACCGGGACTACACCGGCGCAGACCTCCTCAGGGAGGCACGGGCGCGGGAGAAGCAGCAGCGGGTCACGGAGCGTCGTGCGGCGAAATCCGAGAGAGCTTCCGGATCGATGCTGCATCCCGCCGAGAGCCGCCCCGGTCTGCTCTCCCGCCTGTTCGGCGGCGGACGCTGAGCTCGACGCGCTGCTCGACCGCCCCCGCACGCCTCCCCGTCCCACCCCTCCCACGCCGCTACAGTGGGACCCCGACAGCACCGAGGAAGGACCTACTGGTGAGCACATCGTTCGAGCGTGTCTCGCGCTTCAGCGTCGGCTACGACATGCGCGAGGTCGACGAGTTCCTCTCCCGCGCCCGCTCCGCCTACGAGGGCCGCGACCCGGCCTTCACCGGCGCCGACATCACCGCGGCGAGCTTCGCCACCGAGCGCGGCGGCTATGACATGCGCGTCGTCGACGAGGCGCTGGACCGTCTCTCGGACGCCTTCGCCCTGCAGGCGCGGGACGACGCGATCGCCGAGCACGGCGAGGACGCCTGGATCGCGAAGCTCACCGAGCGGGCCGAGCTGCTCAAGGAGCGCCTCGAGCGGCCCGCAGGCGATCGCTTCGCGCCCGCACCCCAGGGGGAGCCCGCCTACGACAAGGCCGATGTCGACGCCCTGTGCGATCAGCTCGTCGCCTACTTCACCGACGGGCACCCGATGAGCGTCGATGACGTGCGCCGCGCCGCCTTCGGCCGCCGCCGCGGCTCGGAGGGCTACCGCGAGGCCGTGGTCGACGTCTACCTCGATCATGTCGCGGACGTGATGGCCTCCGTGCCGTGACCGGCATCCCCACCCGCCGGCTGGTGCTTCTGGGCTCCACCGGATCGATCGGCACCCAGGCGCTGGACGTCGTCTCCCGCTATCCGCACATCGCCCGGGTCCACGGGCTCGCTGTCGGTGGCTCGCGCCCCGTTCTGGTCGCGGAGCAGGTGCTCGCCCACCGTCCCGCACAGCTGGTCATCTCCGACGAGACCCGCGCAGCAGCGGTTGTGGATGCGGTGCGGCAGGCATGCTCCGCCGCCGGGGTCCCGGCCCCGGAGATCGGGGTCGGGGCCGACGCCGTCGTCGAGCTGGCCGGCTCCCTCGGCGAAGGGGACGTGGTGCTCAACGCGATCACCGGCTCCGTCGGCCTGCTGCCCACCCTCGCCGTCCTCTCCTGCGGGGCGCGGCTCGCCCTGGCGAACAAGGAGTCTCTGGTCGTCGGTGGGCATCTGGTCACCGAGGCGGCGGCTCCAGGGCAGATCCTGCCCGTCGACTCCGAGCACACCGCGATCGCTCAGGCGCTTGCTGGCGTCGAGCACGAGCAGATCGACCACCTGGTGGTCACCGCTTCCGGGGGGCCCTTCCGCGGCCGCAGCCGCGGAGAGCTCGCACAGGTCACGCCTGAACAGGCTCTGGCTCATCCCACCTGGTCGATGGGGCGCGTGATCACCACTAATTCGGCGACCCTGGTCAACAAGGCGCTCGAGGTCATCGAAGCCTGCTTCCAGTTCGATCTGCCCGAGGACAGGGTCGAGGTGGTCGTCCACCCACAGTCGATCGTCCACTCGATGGTCACCCTGGTGGACGGCTCCACGATCGCGCAGGCGAGCCCGCCGGACATGCGTCACGCCATCGGCTGGGCCCTCGCCCACCCGCACAAGCTCCCCGGTCTCGCTGCCGCGCTGGACTTCTCGACCGCGCAGTCCTGGACCTTCGAGCCGGTGGACGAGGACACCTTCGAGGCGATCTCCCTGGCCCGTGGGGCGCACCGCGAGGGCGGCGGGGCGATGGCCGTCTACAACGCCGTGAACGAGGAGGCCGTGGAGGCCTGCTTCGCCGGTGCTCTGAGCTTCCTCGGCATCACCGCGCTGATCAGGGAAGTCCTCGAGCATCCGCGAAGGCCCCGCGCACAGCGCGAGGACGGGGTGGAGGGTCTCCTCGCGGTGGAGGAATGGGCGCGGGCCACAGCGCGGGCCCAGATCGCCGAGCGGGCGCGCTGACGATGCTGCTGTTCCTGCTCGGCGTCCTGGTCGTCGGCGTCGGGCTCGCACTCTCGATCGCGCTGCACGAGATCGGCCATCTCGTGCCCGCGAAGGTCTTCGGGGTCCGCGTCACCCAGTACATGGTCGGCTTCGGGCCCACGATCCTCTCCCGGACCCGCGGCGAGACCGAGTACGGGATCAAGGCGATCCCGCTGGGTGGCTACATCCGCATGATCGGGATGTACCCGCCGCACAAGGGGGACCCCGAGGGGAGCATCCGCGAGGACTCCACCGGTCTCGTGCAGCAGATGACAGAGCTGTCGGAGGAGGCGAAGCAGTACGAATCCTCCCAGTACGGGCCGGAGGACGCCCACCGCACCTTCGTGGCGCTGTCGGTGCCCAAGAAGCTGGTGGTGATGCTCGGCGGGCCGCTGATGAACCTGCTCATCTCCGTGGTGCTGATAGTGGTGCTGGTCAGCGGCATCGGGTTGCCGGCGGTGACGCCCACCGTGCAGGCCGTCTCCGAGTGCGTGGTGCCGGCTGACGCGCCCGCTGACACCTCCTGCGAGGGGCGACCGGCCGCTCCCGCTCTCGCTGCGGGCATCCGCCCCGGCGACGTGCTGCGCGAGATCGACGGCCGACAGATCGAGCGCTGGTCCGACGTCACCACCGCGGTGCGGGCCGCGGAGGACCGCACGGTCGAGGTCGTGGTCGAGCGGGACGGCGAGGACCTCCGTCTCGAGGCGACGATGATCATCGATGCCCGCCCCGTGCTCGACGAGGACGGCGCCGCAGTGCTGGACGCCGAGGGCGACCTGGTCACCGAGCAGGTCGGCTTCCTCGGCGTCTCCGGCACGCAGGACCTGCTGCCCCAGTCGCCGACCGTCGTCCCGGAGATGGCCTGGTCCGCGTTCACACAGACCGGGAAGCTGGTGATCACGCTGCCGGTGAGGCTGTACGAGGTGGGTCAGGCGGCCTTCGGGGGCGCTGAGCGGGATCCGGAGGGCCCCCTGGGCGTCGTCGGCGTCTCCCGGCTTGCGGGAGAGGTCGCCTCCGCCGATCAGCCGGGCTTCGAGCTGCGTGAGAAGACCGGCACCATGATCTCGATGCTCGCCTCGCTGAACATGGCACTGTTCGTGTTCAACCTGGTTCCGCTGCTGCCGCTGGACGGCGGCCATGTCGCCGGGGCGCTGCTCGAGGGGCTGAGGAGGTTGCTCGCCCGGCTGCGGGGCCGCCCGGATCCGGGCCCGGTGGACATGTCCAGGATGCTGCCGCTGACCAACGCGGTCGCGATCGTCTTCCTCCTGATGACCCTCCTGCTGCTGTACGCGGACATCGTCCGGCCCATCACCCTGTTCCCGTGAGCATCCGGCCGGGTGCTCTGGGCCACGTCGGTCGTGCAGGAGCGGTGGAGGTGTCCCACCTCGCCTCGCACAGCGGTGCTCGCGAGTCCATAATGGAGGGGTGACTTCTGTGAGCCTCGGTATCCCGTCCGTCAAGCAGCCGCCGCCGGTGCTCGCCCCCCGGCGGAAGACCCGCAAGGTCAAGCTCGGCAAGATCTTCGTGGGCGGTGACGCGCCGGTCACGGTCCAGTCGATGACCACCACCCCCACGCACGACATCAACGCGACCCTCCAGCAGATCGCGGAGCTGACGGCTGCGGGCTGCGACATCGTGCGCGTGGCCTGCCCGCGCCAGGAGGATGCGGATGCGCTCGTCGCGATCGCCGCGAAGTCTCCGATCCCCGTGATCGCCGACATCCACTTCCAGCCCAAGTACGTGTTCGCCGCGATCGAGGCCGGCTGCGCCGGGGTGCGCGTGAACCCCGGCAACATCCGTCGCTTCGACGACCAGGTGAAGGACATCGCCAAGGCGGCGAACGAGCATGGCACCGCCCTGCGCATCGGCGTGAACGCCGGCAGCATCGACAAGCGCATGATGACCGGCGATCGCGTGACCCCCGAGGCGCTGGTGGCCTCCGCGAAGTGGGAGGCTTCCCTGTTCGAGGAGCACGGCTTCCACGACTTCGGGATCTCCGTCAAGCACAATGACCCGATCATCATGGTCGAGGCGTACCGCCAGCTGGCGGAGGAGGGCGACTGGCCCCTGCACCTCGGCGTGACCGAGGCTGGGCCCGCCTTCCAGGGCACGATCAAGTCCTCCATCGCCTTCGGCATCCTGCTGGGCGAGGGCATCGGCGACACCATCCGCGTCTCGCTGTCCGCCCCGCCGGTCGAGGAGGTCAAGGTCGGCAACCAGATCCTGCAGTCGCTGAACCTCAAGCCCCGCAAGCTCGACATCGTCTCCTGCCCCTCCTGCGGCCGCGCCCAGGTGGACGTCTACAAGCTCGCGGACGAGGTCACCGAGGGGCTCAAGCATCTCGAGGTGCCGCTGCGGGTGGCCGTGATGGGCTGCGTCGTCAACGGCCCGGGCGAGGCTCGCGAGGCCGATCTCGGTGTGGCCTCCGGCAACGGCAAGGGTCAGATCTTCGTCAAGGGCGAGGTCATCAAGACCGTCCCCGAGGCGGACATCGTCGAGACCCTGCTGGCCGAGGCGAACCGCATCGCCGCCGAGATGGGCGAGGACGTCCCCTCCGCCGGCGCTCCCTCCGTCTCCGTGGGCTGACCCCTCATGTTCCGGCGCGGCGGGCGGGTCCGAGCGGTCCGATCCACCGGTCTCGACGCCGCGCTCGCCCTCGCGCTGACCGACCCGTTCACCAACGCCCTCGCGGGGGCCCGCCTGCGGGAGTCGGCGCGCTCGGCCGCGCTCTCCCAGGAGTTCTCGTACGCCGGCGAGGAACAGCGGCCCGAGGGCCTGCTGTGGCATGGTGTGAACCTCTCGCCGATGTCCGCGACCGAGAGCGCGCTGGACGACTTCGGCCGCCGGATGGCCGGACGCGGCCGACGGGCGAGCTCCGTCGTCGGGGATCGTGATGCGGTCGAGAGGCTCTGGCACCATCTGGCGCCGGTCTGGGGCCCCGAGGTGCGCGAGTATCGCTGGAGCCAGCCGCTGCTGGTCGCCGACGGTCCCGCAGATCCTCTGCTGAGCTCCGCCGTCGGTCTGCGGCCCGCGCGGCGCGGCGAGGAGGAGATGGTGTTCCCCGCCGCGGTCGCGATGTTCCGCGAGGAGGTGGGCGTGGACCCGTTGATGGGCGATGGCGGGCGCTCCTACCGTCGGCGTATCGCCGAGCTGATCGGCCACCGGCGCACCTATGTCGTCGTCGAGGGCGGGGAGGTCCAGTTCAAGGCCGACGTCGGCGCGCTGTTCGGGCCGGTTGCCCAGGTCCACGGAGTATGGGTGCGGCCGGACCTGCGGGGCCGGGGCCTGGGCCGTGCGGGCATGGCGGAACTCGTGCGTCAGGTGCGTCGCGACCACGCCCCGCAGGTGACCCTCTACGTCAACGACTTCAACGAACCGGCGCGGCGCGCCTACGCCGCAGCCGGTTTCCGGCAGGCGGGAGAGCTGACCACGATCCTGTTCTGAGCCGACAGGGCGTCAACAGTTGGCTGGCGAACCAGATCTCGTCAGGAAGTGGTTCGCCAGCCGGCTGTTGCTGGGGACGCCCCGGAACGGCGCGCCCCGTCGTCCCGGCCCGCCCCGGAGCGGCGCGCCCCGTCGTCCCGGCCCGCCCTGGCGTCCCGTCGCCTCGGCGGATACACTCCGGCGATGACCGCGCTGAGCCCGCCCGCTGAACCTCGTCTCTATCTGCTGCAGGGCGCGCCCGCCGTCGGCAAGCTGACCCTCGCGCTCGAGCTCGAGCGCCGCACCGGGGCGATCGTGGTCGACAACCATCTGGTCAACAACGCTGTGTTCGTCCCGATGGGCCTGGGGCGCGACCCCGAGGTCAGCCTCGAGCAGACCGATGCGCTGCGTGACCGCGTGCGTGAGGTTGTCTACGAGGCCGCCCTCGCCGCCCCGGGCGCGCTCAGCCATGTCTTCACCTTCTGGTTGCCGGACAGCCCCGAGAACGCGGAGCATGCGGAGCGGCTGCGGCTCCTCGCCGAGCGCCGGGGCGCGCGGTTCGTCCCGGTGTGGCTCACCGCCTCCCGTGAGGCGCTGCTGGCACGGGTCGCCGCGCCCGGCCGGGCCGAGCGGTCCAAGCTCGTGGAGCCCGGCGTCCTGTCCGAGCTGCTCGAGAAGCCGCAGCTGCCCGCCCCGGCCGATGCCATGGTCCTGGACCTCAGCGATACGACCCCTGAGCAGGCCGTCGAGGGGCTCCTGGCTGCGCTGGCCTGAACGGTGGCAGGGAGGGCCCTTCCAGGTCAGGTGCGCAGGAGTTCGTCGAGAGCGATCACCGCGTTCGCCGCGGTCCAGGCCAGGGGTGCGACCTCCGCCGGGCGCCCGTCGAACAGCACCTTCTCGGGCAGCGATCCGGCTTCGGTCCGGTGCTCGGCCAGCCAGTGCAGGATCTGTGATGCCGCTTCGCGCTCTCCCGCGCGGGCGAGGCCCAGCCCCAGCAGGCTGGTCGACGGGGTCCAGCTGATGCCGTCCTCGCGCCAGGAGGCACCTGGCGCGATCCCGCCCCCGGGTCGGGCGAGGCTCGCACGCAGCGACAGCAGCTGCTCGGCGCGGACCACTCCATGGCAGCCGGTGGCGTCGAAGAAGGCGAGCGCGGAGTCCGGGCCCCCGCCGCGGCGATAGCGCTGATGACCGTGCCGGCCAAAGGTGCCCGACAGCAGCACGGCGAAGGTCTCGGCGGCCTCCTGCGCCGACCGTCGGCCGGTCAGGTGCGCCCCGGCGCGCAGGCCGGTGAGGGTCGCGGCCATGATCCCGAGGGTGACCGACCGTTCGCGCACCTCCCAGTAGTCGGGGGAGACCGGCGGGAGGCCGGCACCGCCGCGGGTTCCGGTGTGCAGGGCGCTGAGCGAGGTGGTGATCAAGGCGTCCAGCGCGTCGACCACCTCGTCGCCTCGCTCGGGGCCCGCGGCGTCGGCGACCTCTGCGGCCGCCCACAGCAGCAGCCCGGTCCCGTCGAACTGACGGTGCCGGCCGTCGGGCGCCTTCCCGGTCCCGGGGTCGTAACGGGCTTCGAACCATCCGTCCCTCGCCTGCAGAGACTGGAGGTGGCGGAGGGTTGACAGGGCGGCGTCGAGGTGGCCCACCCGAGCCAGCGCCGCTGCACAGAAGGCGGCATCGCGGGGCCAGATGTACCGCCAGGGACCGTTCCATCCGGCGACGGGGGCGGGAAGCTCGTCGCACAGCACCCACAGGTCCCGCAGCGCGGATCCCGCCAGGCTCGTCATCTCCTCGCTGATGCCGGGCGTCTCGGCGAGGGCGCTGCGCCAGGCGGCGGTGCCCTCCCAGAACTGCGACGCCCGCTCGCGCGTGGCGGACGGGTCGGGATGATCCGTGCTCAGCCGGGAGCCCGGGGCGGGGGCAGCATCCGTGGCCCGGCCGCCCGCCAGGCGCCGTCGGCCCTCCGCGTCGTAGACCACGGTCTGTGACCACAGCGGGATCTCGGCGGCGGGATCGACGGCCGGATTCAGCGTGCGATGCGCGGTGAAGCCCCCTGCGCCGACTGCTCCGAGTGCGGCGAGCGCTCCGGCTCCGCGCAGGACCTGGCGTCGGGACGAGGGGCTGGGCATCCCCCGAGGGTAGCGGCCTCGTGGGAGGGACGGCGGCGAGGGCCGGTGAGCGGTCCCGGCCCGTTACGATGGGCCTGCGTGCGCCACCGGTGGCCCCGCACCGAACCGCCCTGCGTGAAAGGCCTGCTCCATGATCCGTCTGTCCTCGTCGTTCGTCCGCACCCTGCGGGAGGACCCGGCCGACGCCGAGGTGGCCAGCCACAGGCTGCTGGTGCGCGCGGGCTACATCCGCCGCAGCGCAGCCGGTGTGTACACCTGGCTGCCGCTGGGGCTGAAGGTGCTGCGGAAGGTCGAGCAGATCGTGCGCGAGGAGCAGGATGCGATCGGCGGCCAGGAGGTGCTGTTCTCGGCGCTCCAGCCGCGCGAGCCCTACGAGGCCAGCGGCCGCTGGGAGGAGTACGGCCCCACCCTGTTCCGACTCCAGGACCGCAAGCAGGACGATTACCTGCTCGCTCCCACCCATGAGGAGATGTTCACCCTCGCGGTGAAGGACCTGTTCTCCTCGTACAAGGATCTGCCCACGATGCTGTACCAGATCCAGTCGAAGTACCGTGACGAGGCCCGTCCCCGCGCCGGGCTGCTGCGCACCCGCGAGTTCATCATGAAGGACGCCTACTCCTTCGACGTCGCCGACGAGGGCCTGGATGCCTCCTACGAGAAGCAGCGCGTGGCTTACCAGCGCACCTTCGAGCGTCTCGGCCTGCCCGTCGTGATCTGCCAGGCAGACGCCGGCGCCATGGGCGGCTCCCGCTCCGAGGAGTTCCTGCATCCCACGCCGGTCGGCGAGGACACCTTCGTGGTGTCCGACGGCGGCTACGCCGCGAACGTCGAGGCGGTGACCACCGTCGTCCCGTCGGCTCTGGACGAGTCCGCGATCGCCGCACTGCCGGCGATGCACGTCGAGGACACCCCCGGGGCGTCCACCATCGCGAAGCTCGCGGAGTTCTCCAACCAAGCCTTCCCCGGCAGGGGACCCATCACCGAGTCGGGCGAGTGGACCCGCTACGAGATGCTCAAGCACCTCGTATACCTGCTGACCTTCCCGGACGGTTCGACCGAGCCGCTGGTGATCGCTCTGCCCGGTGACCGCGAGGTCGACCCGAAGCGCCTGGAGACCGCGGTCGCCCCCGCGATCGCCGCGCCGTTCACCGAGGCGGACTTCGCGCAGCATCCGGTGCTGAAGAAGGGGTACATCGGCCCCGAAGGCCTGGGACTGGAATCCGATTCCGGGATCCGCTACCTGGTCGACCCGCGCGTGGTGCCCGGTTCCTCGTGGGTCGCAGGCGCCGGCGAGAGGGACAAGCACGTCTACGACCTCGTCTACGGCCGTGACTTCACCTCCGATGGCACGATCGAGGCCGCAGAGGTGCGTGACGGTGACCCCGCCCCCGACGGCTCCGGCCCCCTGCGGCTGACCCGCGGCATGGAGATGGGGCACATCTTCCAGCTGGGGCGCAAGTACGCCGAGGCGCTGGACCTCAAGGTGCTCGACGAGAACGGCAAGACCGCCGTGGTGACGATGGGCTCCTACGGCATCGGGGTCACCCGGGCGGTGGCGGCCGTCGCCGAGCTTTACCACGACGAGAAGGGCCTGGCCTGGCCCCGCCAGCTCGCTCCGGCCGACGTGCACCTCATGGCCACCGGCAAGGGGCAGGAGATCTTCGACGAGGCCGAGCGCATCGCCGCCGAGCTCGAGGCACGCGGTCTCGAGGTGCTCTTCGACGACCGGCCCAAGGTGTCGCCGGGCGTGAAGTTCAAGGATGCCGAGCTGCTGGGCGTGCCCACCACCGTGGTGGTCGGCCGGGGCCTGGCCACGGGTGTGGTCGAGGTGCGCGATCGGGTCGGCGGGGAGGTCCGCGAGGTCTCGCCCCACGAGGTCGTCGACGCCGTCGTGGCGGAGGTCCGCGGAGCCTGAGGCTCTGCACCGCACGCCCTCATGCGTCGGCGGGCGGGTCCTCGACCTCGAGGCTGGGCAGGGGATCCATGCGGTCCACGAGGGGGG
>JAAZLF010000656.1 GCA_012799425.1 Actinomycetales bacterium
ACCCCGAGCCACAACCCGCCGCGCGACGGCGGTTTCAAGTACAACCCGCCGCATGGCGGCCCCGCGGACACGGACGCGACCGGCTGGATCGCGGACCGCGCGAACCAGCTTTTGCGGGAGGGCCTGCGCGGGGTGCGCCGCCACGGCCGCCTGAAGGCGCTGCAGGACGCGGGCCGCTACGACTACCTCCACACCTACGTGCAGGACCTGCCGAATGTCGTCGACATCGAGGCGATCCGCCGCGCCGGGGTGCGCATCGGTGCGGATCCTCTGGGCGGCGCCGCAGTGGACTACTGGGCTGAGATCGGCGAGATGCACGATCTGGATCTCACCGTGGTCAACCCCGAGGTGGACCCGCGCTGGTCGTTCATGACCCTGGACCGTGACGGGAAGATCCGCATGGACTGCTCGAGCCCGTGGGCGATGGCCTCGCTCCTCGAGAAGCGCGACGAGTACGACATCGCCACCGGCAATGACGCGGATGCGGACCGCCACGGCATCGTCACGCCCGACGGCGGCCTGATGAACCCCAACCATTACCTCGCCACCGCGATCCGGTATCTGTTCGCGCATCGTCCCGACTGGCCCTCCACGGCGAAGGTCGGCAAGACCGTGGTCTCCTCGAGCCTGATCGATCGGGTGGTCGCCTCGCTGGGCCGCGAGCTGTACGAGGTCCCCGTGGGATTCAAATGGTTCGTGCCGGGCCTGATCGACTCCTCGGTGGGCTTCGGCGGCGAGGAGAGCGCCGGCGCATCCTTCCTGCGCCGCGACGGCTCGGTGTGGACGACGGACAAGGACGGGATCATCCTGGCGCTGCTCGCCTCGGAGATCCTCGCCGTCACCGGTCGCTCCCCCAGCACTCTCCATCAGGAGCTGGTCGAGGAGTTCGGCACCAGCGCCTACGCTCGCATGGACGCCCCGGCGGACCGTGAGCAGAAGGCGAAGCTCAAGGCGCTCAGCGCCGAGCAGGTCAGCGCCACCGAGCTGGCGGGCGAGACGATCACCTCGGCGATCACCGAGGCGCCCTCGGGCGGCGCGATCGGCGGGCTGAAGGTCTCCACCGAGTCCGCGTGGTTCGCCGCGCGCCCCTCCGGCACCGAGGACATCTACAAGATCTACGCCGAGTCCTTCCGCGGCCCGGAGCATCTGTCGCAGGTGCAGGATGCTGCGAAGGCGCTCGTCGACGGGGTCCTCGCGGACTGACAGCCCCCGTGCGCAGCGCCGGGGCCGTCGTGGGGCTCCGGCGCCGCCCGTCCTGCCGTGCCGGAAGTCAGCGATCACGGACCGCGGCGTCGGCGCGGAGGAAGCACTCAGGCGAGGGATGACCAGCATCCACGCAGGTCACTGGTCAAGCATTGGCAAAGCGCGGGTCATCATTGCGTACGTCACGGTGCCGTGGCGCCATGCACAGCACCCTTGCACGCGCCCTGGGCGGGGTGAACGATGGGGTCGAAAGTAAAGGGTCCGTAGGGTAATGTGCTCCGTCGGACCCACCGGAGATGACACCGAGCGCAGCCGCCGAGCTCGCGACCAGGAGAGGGGGGACCAGCTCTATGCGACTGCGCTCACGCCTGTGCGCCTGCTCCGCCGCCCTCGCCATGACCCTCCCCCTCGCCGCCGCTCCAGCCCTCGCAGAGAGCGCTCCGCCGGAGACCACGCAGTCCCCCACCTCCGAGCCGGAGGAGCCGGCGCCGGAGGAAGAGTCTGCGGACGAGACGCAGGGCGGCCCGGGAGAGCCACCTGATGAGCCTGCCGAGGACGACGCGACCTCCGAAAGCGAAACGGCTTCCGAACCTTCCCAGAGCGACGACCCGACAGATGATGCCACCGGAGACTCCGATGCTGCCGGTGACCCGACGGGACCCGTCGAAGAAGACCCCGATGAGGGTGGCACCGATGGCGACGAGTGTGAGACGGGCGCCGCCCTCCTCGTCGTCCCGACGCTCCTGAGAGAGTCCATCGCCGAGGGGTGCGCTCCGCCCATAACCCCCGCGCCGCCGGCCAGTGTCCCCGCCACAGAGGCGCCCGCGGAGGAGAGCGAGACTCCGGAAGACACCGAGTCTCCGGAGGAGAGCGAGACTCCGGAAGACACCGAGACTCCGGAAGACACCGAGACTCCAGACGAGAGCGAGACTCCGGACGAGAGCGAGAGCCCCGGAGACCCCACACCGCCGGAGACGCCCGAGGACGACGGCCCCACAGAGGATTCCGACGACTCCGAGGACCCCGGTGACACCGGAACGTCGCCCGATGAGCCCGAGTCCCCCACGACACCGGAGGGCGACGCGACCACCGGCTCTGAGACCACTCCCGATCAGGATCCTGAGCCCGAGCCGGACGCCGCGCCCGCCGCCCCGGAGCCCGAGCAGGCCGAGCCTGCCGCCGAGCCCGCCCCTGCGCCGGCCCCCGAACCCGAGCCTGCCCGGGAACCGGAGCCGGAGCCGGAACCTGCCCCCGAAGAGCCGACGAGCGGCCCTGTCGAGAGCGAGAGCGTCGAGGAGACCGAGATCAGCGGCGTCGGCGCCGAGGAGCCCAGCACCCCTCCCGCCCCATCACCGCAGCCCACCGCGGGCACGGAGCAGGGCGGCCCCGTGGTGCGGCTGTTCAACGCGATCACCGATGACTCCGACTCGTCCTTCGGACAGATGCGCCAGGTGCTCATCGCCGCGCTCGGCATCGGTTTCCTCACCACGGCCGGCTTCGTGGGCGCGACCTGGCACAGCCGTCGCAGCGTCGGCAAGCACGACTCCGAGGGCTGAGCCCGCCGCCTCCGCGCTCGAGCTCAGCGCCGGGCCAGCATCTCCTTGACGTGGGCGACGATGCCCGGAACGCTCCGCTGCATCTCGAGGATCGTGCGGTCGAAGGCGCCCTGCCCCTCGTACCAGGGATCCTCGACGGCGAGCTCCGTCGGGAGCGCCTGCGGATCCACGCCCGGCTCGAAGCGCCGCCACATCTTCACCTCCGGCACGGAAGAGCCGTCCGGCGCCTGCTCCACCATCCGGCGAAGCCTCTGGGCGTGATCCGCCGTCATCGGCAGCACCAGGTCCCAGGCCAGCAGCTCGGTGAGATGGATGGTGCGGGCCGTGTGCTCGAAGGGGCGGGAGTAGCCGGCGCGCTCGAGCGCGAGCTCGGTGCGATCATCCATCGGCATCCCCTCGGCCTCCCAGCTGGTGCCGGAGGATCCCACCTCCACCTCGTCGAACAGGCCCTCCTCCTGTAGCGCTGCGCGCAGCATCACCGCGGCAGCCGGTGAGCGGCACACGTTTCCGGTGCATACGGTGAGGAGACGAATCGGCGACATGCGCCCATTGTGTCAAGCTCAGAGCCGTGCGAGCGCAGAACCGCCGGGGAACGTACACTGTCGGAGGAAGTGCATGGGGTGCCCGGGGCAACGCGAGAGCATGATCGCCAGGGCATTATGGCCCGTGACCACGCAACGACGGCTCAGGAGGACACCCATGGCCGACATCAACCGCGCCCACGACGACGACTGGTCGCTCGTGCGCGAGATCCGTCTCCGCTCCCTCAGCACGGATCCTGCCGCCTTCGGGCAGACCTGGGACAAGGAATCCACCTACGAGGACTCCGTCTGGGAGCAGCGCGTGCGCGAAGCCGCCTGGTTCCTGGCCGTCGAGGAGGGCCAGCCGGTCGCCGTGGTCGCGGCTCGGCACGAGGAGGACTCCCCCGCCAACGAGCGCGAGCTCCAAGCCATGTGGGTCACGCCCA
>JAAZLF010000657.1 GCA_012799425.1 Actinomycetales bacterium
ACCTTCCTGCTGCTGCGGATGACGCCGTACACGCTCGATGCCGTGCTGTTCGAGGCGCTCTCCGCCTTCGGCACGGTGGGGCTGTCCACCGGGATCACCCCGCATCTGCCCGAGGGGGCGAAGTGGGTGCTGATCGCCTGCATGTACGTGGGCCGCCTGGGCCCGATGACCCTCGGAGCGGCGCTCGCGGTCCGTTCCCGGGTGCGGATGCTCCAGCTCCCCCGCGAGCGGCCGATCGTCGGCTGAGGTCTCCCCGCGCCGCCGCGCCGGGCCTAGACTGTGCCCGCCCTGCTCGCGGCCCGCCGTGAGCCCTACCTCGCAGGAGTCCCCATGCCACGCAGAGCGCGCGATGAAGGAGTGCTGGTGATCGGCCTGGGCCGGTTCGGCGCCTCGATCGCACTGACCCTCGAGAAGCTCGGCACCGAGGTGCTCGCGATCGACACCGACGAGGGCCTGGTGCAGAAGTACTCGGGACTGCTGACCCATGTGGTGCGCGCCGATGCCACCCAGCCCGAGGTGCTCGACCAGATCGGCGCCGGCGACTTCTCGATCGCGGTGGTCGGAGTGGGCACCACGATCGAGGCGAGCGTGCTGATCGCCGCGAACCTGGTGGACCTGGGCAAGCCCGTGATCTGGGCGAAGGCGATCTCCGCGGCGCACGGCCGGATCCTGCAGCGCATCGGCGCCCACCACGTGGTGTATCCGGAGGCCGATGCGGGCAAGCGGGTCGCGCACCTGGTCAACGGGCGCCTGATGGACTTCATCGAGTTCGACGACGACTTCGCGATCGTGAAGATGCGGCCCCCGCACGAGGTGCAGGGGATGACGCTCGCGCAGTCCGACATCCGCCAGCGGTACGGGGTGACCGTGGTGGGTGTGAAGTCACCGGGCAAGGACTTCACCTATGCGGTGCCCGAGACCATGGTCGCCGCGCATGACCTGCTGATCGTCTCCGGTCGCACGGAGCTGATCGAGAAGTTCTCGCAGCGGCCCTGAGGCAGGTCCTCCAGGCGGGACTACGGCCGACGGCGGTCATCGCGGGGCCAGGGTCCTCGCCCGGCAGCGCCCCCGGACGTCCGGGCGACGGCTGCTGGCGATATGGAGCACGCTCTGGCACATAGGGCAGAGCATGCTCTATACCGCCAGTACTCGACATCGCGAGCCGAGTGACCGCGGACCGAGCCATCGCGAGCCGAGTCACCGCGAGCCGAGCCGACCCGATGCGGCCCGCGTCAGCCCTTGCTGAGCTCGCGGGAGGATTCCGCGGCGGCGGCCATCGCAGCGGCGACGCCTGCCCGCACGCCCTCCCGCTCGAGGGCGGCGAGGCCCTGGACGGTGGTTCCGCCCGGGCTGGAGACGCCGTTCTTCGCGACTGCGGGGTGCACACCGGTGTCCCGCAGCATAGTGGCGGCCCCGCGTACCGTCTGCTGCACCAGCGAGCTCGCCAGATCGCGCTTCATCCCCAGCCGCACCCCCTCGTCCGTCATCGCTTCGATGATCGTGAACACGAAGGCAGGCAGGGAGCCGGCGGCGCCGATGAAGGCGTGGACCTGCTCCTCGGTGATGTCCACGGCCATGCCGGCCCGGGAGAACAGGGCATGGACCAGCTGATGCTGCGCGTCGGTGACGGCGCCGCCGCGCATCAGGCCCACAGCGCCCTCCCCCACCGAGATCGGGGTGTTCGGCATCGCGCGCACCACGGCGGTGCCGTCCGGCAGCGCCTGCTCGATCTGCGCGAGGGTGATGCCCGCGGCCAGGGAGATCACGATCGCGCCCGCGGCCAGCTCCTCGCGCAGATCGACGGCGAGGTCGAGGACCTGGTACGGCTTGACGCCCAGCACCACCACATCGGCCTTCGCGAGCGCCTCGGAGCGGGAGCTCGCAGCGGTGGCGCCGAGCACCGCGGCGGCGCGCTCGCTGCTGGCCGGGCTGGAGTTCGCGATCAGCAGGTGTTCGCCCTGCACGCCGGCAACGAGCATGGTCCGGGCGACGGGACCGCCCATGTTGCCCGCGCCGATCACGGCGACCTGGAGGGCGCCGAGGTCGACGGCGGGGGCGGGGGCGGAGTCGGAGGCTGCGACGGAGTCGTTCATGTGGTCAGGGTAGTGCGGGTCGGCAGTCGCTGCGGAGCGGAGCACCGGCGAAGCGAGGCCGGAGCATCGCGCCGCTGATACCGTCGGCGCGTGACCGGTCGCCTCCATCTTCTGTACGGCCTCTCGGGGTCGGGCAAGTCCACCCTCGCCCGCCGTCTCGCCGAGGAGACTCCGGCGGTGCGATTCACCCTCGATGAGTGGATGCTGCGCCTGCACCCGGAGCTCTCGATCCATGACCCGGCCTACGGCATGCGAGCGGACGCGCTCCGCGAGCTGATCTGGTCGATCGCGGCACAGGTGCTGCGATCGGGCACCGATGCGGTGCTGGACTGGAACTCGTGGTCCTCCGAGCGCCGGGAGTGGGCGGTGGGCCGAGCGCGGGGCATCGGGGCCGAGGTGATCCTGCACCGCCTGACGACGTCGCTCGAGGAGTCCACCCGCCGGGCCCGGTGTCGCGAAGAGGCCGGGACTGCCTACGCCCATCCCGTCGACCGGGACGGCAACGAGCATCTGGCGCGCCTGCTGCAGGAGCCCGACACCGCCGAGGGGCTGGAGATCATCATTCACTGACCGGGCCCGGCTCCGTGCACGGAGCGCTTCGTGTCGTTCCAGGAAGCAGCGCGGACCCGCCGGGCTCACTCGCCGCGCCGCACCTTCCGTGCCTCGATGAGGACCAGCAGCTGCACGGCCAGCAGGCCGAGCACACCGATGCCCAGCAGCAGCGGCCAGTCACCGGTGGGTGCCTGGAGCGCTCCGGCGGTGTCCTGCCAGGGCCAGAGGCTGCGCAGCGCGCCCACCATCACCCCGGCGAGCACCACCATGGTGCCGCGGTGGTAGCGCACCAGCAGGTGGCGCATCAGCCGCACCATCACGACCAGGCCCACGCAGGCCCACAGCCCGAACCAGGCGATGTAGCGCAGGTCGCGCTCGTCCACCGCCTGCAGGGTCGGCTGGTAGAGGCCCACGCTGAGCAGGATGAACGATCCAGAAAGGCCGGGCAGCACGAGCGCGCAGATGGCGATCGCGGCGGCGGGCGCGACGATCCATGGGCTCGGCTCGAGCGACGTGGTCGGCAGCGAGGTGGCCGCGAGGCCCGCGATCACGCCGAGGCCGAAACGGAGGTATTCGGGGGTACGCCAGGAGCCGCCGGAGAGCCTCACCGGGACCAGCACCGAGCCGAGCACGAGCCCCAGGAACAGGGC
>JAAZLF010000658.1 GCA_012799425.1 Actinomycetales bacterium
GATCCCGCGCTCGCCGTGGCAGTGCAGCAGGTGCTCGAGACCGTACCCGCCGATCCCTCGCCGTCCGTCACCCCGCTGCCCTGATCCATCTCCCGTTCCGTCTCCCGAAGGAGCTCCGATGACTCTCCCCTCCCCGTCCGGCACCCACTTCCCGGGCCCGATCGACCGTCCCCGCCGCCTGCGCGCCGGAGCGGCGATCCGCTCACTGGTGCGCGAGCACACCCTGCGCCCCGCCGACCTGGTGCTGCCGATGTTCGTGCGCGAGGGGGCGAGCGAGAGCCGTCCCATCAGCTCGATGCCCGGCGTCCTCCAGCACACGATGGACTCCCTGGTGCGCGCCGCGACCGAGGCGGTCCGGCGCGGGGTGGGCGGCGTGATGCTGTTCGGCGTGCCCGAGCACAAGGACGCCGTGGGCTCCGGCGCGACCGATCCCGAGGGGATCCTCAACCGGGCCCTGGCGCGCCTGCGCTCCGAGCTCGGCGACTCCACCGTGATCATGGCCGATCTCTGCCTGGACGAGTTCACCGACCACGGCCACTGCGGGGTGCTGGATGCCGCGGGCCGCGTCGACAACGACGCCACCCTGCTGCGCTACCGGGAGATGGCCCTCGCCCAGGCCGAGGCGGGCGCCCATCTGCTGGGCCCCTCGGGGATGATGGACGGCCAGATCGCCGCAGTCCGGGATGCGCTCGATGAGGCCGGCCATCTGGACACCGCGCTGTACGCCTACACCGCGAAGTACGCATCCGCCTTCTACGGCCCCTTCCGTGAGGCCGTGGACTCGTCCCTGCAGGGCGACCGCCGCAGCTATCAGCAGGATCCCGCCAACGGCCGCGAGGCGCTGCGCGAGCTGGCGCTCGACGTCGCCGAGGGAGCGGACATGGTGATGGTCAAGCCCGGTCTGCCCTACCTCGACGTGCTGCGGGACGTCGCGGAGGCCTCTCCTGTCCCCGTCGGCGCCTACCAGGTCTCCGGCGAGTACGCGATGATCGAGGCGGCCTCGGCGAACGGCTGGGTCGACCGTGACCGCATGATCCTCGAGTCGCTGCTGGCCTTCCGCCGCGCCGGCGCCTCGACGGTGCTGACCTACTACGCGAGCGAGGTCGCCGGCTGGTACCGCGACGGCCTGCCCGCCCATCTGCGCGAGTTCCTCTGAGCCCGCGCCCTGACCACCGCCACCTCCCACGAGCCCAGGAGCCTTTGATGACGTCCCAGCCCCGTTCCGCCGATCTCTTCTCCCGTGCCCAGCAGGTGATCCCCTCGGGAGTGAACTCCCCGGTGCGGGCCTTCGGCTCGGTGGGAGGCACTCCCCCGTTCGTCACCGAGGCGAAGGGCGCGCTGCTGCGCGACGCCGACGGCGCGGAGTACGTGGATCTCGTCGGCTCCTGGGGTCCCATGATCCTCGGGCACGCGAACGAGCAGGTGGTCGAGGCGGTGCGCGAGGCCGCAGGCCGCGGACTGTCCTTCGGCGCCCCGCAGCCGGGCGAGGTCTCCCTCGCCGAGGAGGTGGTGGCCCGCATCGCGCCCCTCGAGCAGGTGCGCCTGGTCAACTCCGGCACCGAGGCGACCATGAGCGCGCTGCGCGTGGCCCGGGCCGCGCCCGGCCGCGACGTGATCGTGAAGTTCGCCGGCTGCTACCACGGGCACGTGGATGCGCTGCTGGCGGAGGCCGGCAGCGGGGTGGCGACCTTCGCGATGCCGGGCTCGGCCGGGGTCACCGCCGCCACCGCCAAAGACACCGTGGTGCTGCCCTACGGGGACCGTGAGGCGGTGCGAGCCCTGTTCGCCGAGCGCGGCGGAGAGATCGCCGCGATCATCACCGAGGCCGCGCCCGCGAACATGGGCGTGGTCACTCCGCTCGAGGAGGACGGGATCGGCTTCAACCGCTTCCTGTCGGAGACGGCGCACGCCGCCGGTGCCCTGCTGATCAGCGATGAGGTGCTCACCGGGTTCCGTGCCGGGCGCGAGGGCCACTACGGCATCGACGGCGCGGATCGCAGCTGGGCGCCGGACCTGATGACCTTCGGCAAGGTCATCGGCGGCGGCCTGCCCGTGGGTGCCTTCGGCGGGCGCAGGGACCTGATGGGGCTGCTGGCCCCGGCCGGGCCCGTCTACCAGGCGGGCAC
>JAAZLF010000659.1 GCA_012799425.1 Actinomycetales bacterium
CGGCGCGCGGCTGTGGCCGCGGGTTCTGCGGCCTGGGGACCGGTGCGGGCGCGATCATCGGTCGTGCGGGCGCACTTCTCGTGGCGCGGGGCGGCGCCGGGCCGCCGGGGCGCCGGGGCGGCGGGGAAGCGGGACCGTTCAAGCCAGGCGCTGCCCCGATTCCGGGCGCACCGCCCGATCGTGCAGGTCGATGATCTGCTGCTCGAGCGGATCCGGAGCCGGTCCGGTGCTCGAGAGCAGGCGGCACACCGCGACCTCCGCGGAAGCCTCGCGGTAGCGCTTCACCCAGGCGCGGTGCACGTCATCGGCGGCGGTGCGGGTGCCGAGCTCCTCGAAGCGGTCCATCTCGATCCGCCACGGCTTCGGGGTCAGGCGCGCCCGGTAGGTGTCGTGCACCCGGCACAGGGTCATGTACAGCTCATCGCTGCGCAGCGAGCTCATCAGCTCACGTGCGCGGTCGCTCGCCGGTGCCGCGCCGCTGCCGGTGATCAGCAGGCGGAAGCCGTTGCGGGTGCGGTAGGTGCGCACTCCCAGCTCGGGGTGGTGGGCGGTGAAATCCTCGATCAGCGCCAGGGTGCGCGCATGATGCTCCCCGCGGCGGCCCGGGGAGCGCAGCCCGAAGGCATCCGGCTCCCGCTCCTGCGCGGTGAGCTGCTCGCCGCGGCCGCCGCCGAACAGACGGGACAGCAGCCCCGCCCCGCTCCCTCTCACGACGTCCTGCGCGGACGGCTCGTCCAGGTCGATGTCGCTGATCAGCACCGCATCGGTGTTCAGCACCGCCGCGCCGTAGCGGTTGCGGGTGATCGCCGCGATCAGCGTGCCGTCCGGTGAGCGCACCTCCTCGAGCAGCTCCTCGGGCAGGCGCCGCAGCGGGTAGTACTCCACCCCGCCGCCCGTGCCCCGCTGGGGGCCGCCGGCCTCGACCACACGCCGCAGCCGCTCACGCGCATCGCGCTGCGCGTCCTCGACGGAGAGCTCTGAGGCGCCGTGGATCGTCAGCGCCCACTCCTGCCCGCTCGGGAAGGTGACGCTCTCACGGACGGTGGCCCAGTGGCGGGGGATCGGTCGCATGTCTCGACCGTAGCGTCTGATGCACCTGCTGCCGTGGTGGTCATGAGCGCGACCGGTGCGCCGCGTGCGGTCAGGGGTCGTCGAACGGCTCGCCTTCCACCCGCTCGACGAGCAGCGACTCGGCCTCGGTGAGATCGCTCAGCGAGACTGGTGCGTCCAGCAGCGGGTGGGCACCGCTACGCCAGAGACGCACGTCGCCGGCGCGCCACATGAGGAGCCCCGGCGCGGAGAGCGGAGCCGAGGAACGGACGAGGTGTGCGTCGTCGGGCCATCGGGTGAGCTACCTCGAGCCGTCACCGACCCAGCGACGCAACGTGGTGAGCAGCTCTTCCTGGTGTTTCATGCCGAGGGCAGCCGCGCCGGGGCACAACAATCCGGCGGGTGCGTCCGCGGCGATGGGCCAGGGCTCCCACACTGCCGTCACATTCATCGAGCCTCCCGGGATGATCCTCAGTCGATCTTCGCAATCATTCCGTCTGCATACAGGGATGCGACAGAAGGACCTGGCGAACTCCAGCTTTCAACAGGAAACCGTCTTGGGCGGCAATGGGAATGCCAGCATGAATGTTCACTGTCAATCCCTCCGGGAGCGGTTGCATGTCCCGACCGTATCGCGGCACCCCCAGCGCCGCTGTGGGCGAGACTGAGGGCATGACGTTCTGGGAGGGGCTGTGGTGGCAGATCGGCCTCGACCTGCCCGGAGCCGTCGGCGTGCTGCTCGCCTCGACCGTGCTCTACCTGGTGTTCACCACCATTCTGCAGGTGGCCGGGCAGCGCCTCAGTGCGAATCCCTCGGTGCTCTCGGTGGCGGTGATGGCCCTGCTGGGGGCGCTCACCGCCCGCGCGATCCTGGGCAACTCACCCACCCTGGTGGGTGGTCTGATCGCAGTGGCGACGCTGCTGGTGATGGAGTACGCGCTGGGCAGTGTGCGCTTCGGCGCCACCCGCCGCTTCGCGCTGCGCGGCCCGCGCCCCACCGTGGTGATGGTCCACGGGCACATGCTCACCTGGCAGCTGCGCCATGTGGGACTGCTGGAGGTGCAGCTGCTGGCCCAGCTGCGCCGTGCCGGGGTGCGCCACGTGACGGACGCGGACCTGGTGATCATGGAGCCGCGCGGCGGGCTCACCATCGTGCGCCGCGGCGAGACCATCGACCGGCGCATGGTGCGGGACGTGCGCGGGATCGGGATCGTGCCGCGATCGATCCTGCGCTGACGCGGCCCGGACACGTCGGCTGACCCTTCGCGTCGAACCCGTCCTCCCCTCCTTTACTGCAGCGACTCGAACTTGCGGATCCAGGCGGAGCCCACGGGGTTGGCGTCCGCCACCATGATCCCGAAGCGGTCCCCGGCGATCTCGGCGACCTCGGTGAGGGCCACGCGCCGCTCGTGCGCGGGGGAGTGGTCCAGGCGCCGCACCCCGTCGGCGATGATCTTCGCGAACGAATCGGTGCGGCCCAGGAACGCCACGAACGGCATCCCGAACTTCTCCTCGTACCGGGCGGAGAGGTCGCGCACCGCCTCGAGGTCCTCGTCGGTGAGGTTCTCGAGCGCGAAGGAGCCCACGTCCTGGCTGATCGTCTCCGCCTGCTCCTCGTCGGCCGTGATCAGGGTGGCCATGTCCGGGTAGGCGCGCACCAGCTCGTCCTGCTCGATCCGCTCGGCGGTCAGCACCGCGTCCTCGATCGCGGCGCGCAGGGCGGGGGCGTCGGCGAAGGGACGTGCCTCCCAGGCCCGCTCGAGCGGCCAGGTCGCGCCGTTGAACAGGGAGCCGAAGGTGCTCACGAACGTCTCGCGGTCCATCTCGCCCACCTCCTCGATGCCGATCCGCTCGCCGCCCGCCGTAG
>JAAZLF010000660.1 GCA_012799425.1 Actinomycetales bacterium
CTCGCGGAGACGCCGAGCCCCGCCGGTGTCCACAGGGCGAACTGCGGCCCGGTCAAAACCCGCGTCAGCACCAGGATCGCAGTGAACACAGCGGCGAGCGCGACGCTCAGCACGACGGGAACCTGCCCGAAGAAGTAATAGAGCCATGAGCCCGACACCCATTCCGACACGGCGAGGTTCGCGCAGACGCTTGCGAGGAAGGCGACGACGGCATAGGCGATGACCGTCGGTCGCTTGACTGGTGCGGAGCGAGAAGCTGTTGCCGCCCCGGGCTTCCCCGATGAGGGGCGGGTTCGTTCCAGCACTCGTGTCCCCCCTCGTTCCCTCGTCGGCTCAGGTGGCCTCGTCGTCGAAGGGGGCACGCTGGGGTCCGTCGTCCTTCTTCGACCTGCCGGCCTTCGATCCCTTCTTCGCGGCCGCGCCGGCGGCCGCGGCGCCACCGGCGGCGACGGAGAGGGATTCCTTGTCCGGCAGCAGTTCGGAGGGGTCCGTGTCGCCCCAGGCCTCGCGGATGATGCGGCGGGGGTCGTACTGGCGCGGGTCGTACTTCTTGAGGTCCTCGATGGCGATGCCCATCTCGTCCTCGACGGTGGTGCGGGAGTCCTCGACCCAGCGGCGCGCCTGACGCACCCACTGGATCAGCTGACGGGTGACGTCCGGCAGCCGCTGCGGTCCGACGAACACCAGGAACACGATGAGCAGGACGACGACCTCCCACCCGCCGAGGCCGAAGAATCCGGTGCCGCCCATTGTCCACCTGTATGTGTCGAAGTCCGCTGATCCGGTGCCATTATTGCATCGCGAGCCGCCTCTGGGCTCCCAGAGGAGACTGCTGTCGTAGGATCGGCCAGATCGTACGGGCGAACGGAGAGGATGCACTGATGTCGTCGGGAAAGGTGGCCGGTTGGGCCCATGGTGAGGAGTTCGTCGACGAGACGACCCTCTTCTCCGACGACGGCGTCCTCGCCCGCGCCAGGGAGCGCGGCAGCGAGCTCGGCGCGACCCCGGTGCTCCCGGGGGCCGGGGCGCTGATGCGGGTGCTCGCCGCCGCCGTGCATGCGCGCTCCGCCGTCGAGATCGGCACCGGCAGCGGCGTCGGCTCCCTCTACCTGCTCTCCGGGATGCATCCCGACGGTGTGCTCACCACGATCGACCTCGAGGTCGAGAATCAGCGCGCCGCGCGCGAGGCCTTCACCGAGGCCGGCATCCGCTCGCCCCGGGTGCGGACCATCGCCGGGCGGCCGCGCGATGTGGTCGGCCGCCTCACGGACCACGCCTACGACCTCGTCAGCTTTCCCGCCCATGCCCCGCATGCGCTGGATCTCCTCGAGCACGCCCGACGACTGCTGCGCCCGGGCGGCGTGCTGGTCATCCCGCACGCGCTCTACCACGACCGTGTCGCGGATCCGACGGCGCGGGACGCGACCACCCGGGCGGTGCGGGCGCTGCTGAAGGCGATCGGAGAATCCGAGGATCTGGTCGCGGTGCTCACCGGCAGCGGCGACGGCGTGCTGGCCGCGGTCCTGCGCGGCTGAAGGTCCGAGCCCCCGGCCCCTCCGGCTCCGGGCCTCGACAGGCCGGCCCGGCAGACCCCCTGGGACGACGACAGCCCCGCACCGAACGGCGCGGGGCTGAGGTCAGGGGCGGTGAGTGCTACTTGATGACGCCCTCGAGGGCGTCCCGCAGCTCCACGGCTTCCGTCGCAGCGATCTCGACGACCAGACGGCCGCCGCCCTCGAGCGGGACCCGCATGATGATGCTGCGTCCCTCCTCCACGACTTCGAGCGGACCGTCCCCGGTGCGCGGCTTCATAGCAGCCATCGCGTGCCTCCTTGGTATGTCACTGTCCTTGCGTGGCCCCCCGGACGGGGCCTCGGACAGTGCGCGTACGGTGGCCATTATCTCAGGTCTCGGGACCTTTTCGCACGCCGAGCCCGATGAGGCCTCTCCGGGAGGTCGATCCCGTGCCCGATCCGGCCCGTCGCGACGCCCACCATGAGCGCTGCGACCAGCACCGCGATGAGCAGCAGGAGCACCACGATCGGCCCGACCGCGGTCACGATCCGCCCCCGTTCCCGGCCGTGCGCTGCACTGAGATCCTCACTGCTCGGCCGCCACCTGACGGACCGCCTCCGCGCGGGCCATGTGCTCGCGGGCCGCCTCCTTGAGCGCCTCCTGCTGGGCGGCTGTCTCCTTCTCGGCAGCCTCTCGCAGCACCTCGAGCGCTTCCTCGGGCGTGTCCACCACCCGCATCAGGTCGACGTCCAGCGGGTTGATCATCCCGCCGTCCACCACGGCGGTGCGCAGCCAGTCGAGCAGACCCTGCCAGTAGTCGCGGCCCACCAGCACCACGGGGAACATGTCGATCTTGTGGGTCTGCATCAGGCACAGCGCCTCGAACAGCTCATCGAAGGTGCCGAAGCCACCGGGCATCACCACGTAGCCGCTGGAGTACTTCACGAACATCGTCTTGCGGGCGAAGAAGTAGCGGAAGTCGACGCCGAGGTCGACATGCTCGTTCATGCCCTGCTCGTAGGGCAGCTCGATCCCCAGCCCCACGGACACGCCGCCGGCCTCCTTGGCGCCGCGGTTGCCGGCCTCCATGATCCCGGGGCCTCCCCCGGTGATCACCGCATAACCCAGCTCGACGATGCCCTTGGCGATCTCGACGGTGCTGCGGTAGTAGGGGTCCTCCTGACCCAGCCGCGCGGAGCCGAAGATAGAGATGGCCGGGCCGAGCTCGGCGAGCGCGCCGAAGCCCTCGACGAACTCGGACTGGATCCGCAGCACCCGCCACGGATCCGAGTGCACCCACTGGCCGGGGCCGTCCTCCTCCAGCAGGCGCTGGTCGGTGGTGCGGTCGGGTCGCTGGGAGCCGCGCAGCGTGATCGGTCCCTTGCGGTGGTGCTCTCGTTCCTCTGGGGTCATGGGACGAGCGTAGCGGTCAGGCCGTGAGGAATCGTCGCAGTCCCCTCAGGGCGGCCTCGAGGTCCGCGAACGGCACGTGCTCGTCGTCGGTGTGGGCCAGCAGCGGGTCACCGGGCCCGAAGTTCACCGCGGGGATGCCCAGCGCCCAGAACCGGGCGACATCGGTCCAGCCCTGCTTGGCGGCGAGCGGCACACCCTCCCCGAGCGCGGCGAGGAAGGCTCGGGCCGCGTCGTGGTCCAGACCGGGCAGCGCCCCGCCGGAGGCATCCGTCACCGTGATCTCCAGGTCCAGTCCGGTCAGGACCTCGCGCACATGCGCCTCGGCCTGCTCGACGGAGGTGTCGGGGGCGAAGCGGTAGTTCAGCTGGGCCGTGGCCCGGTCGGGGATCACGTTGCCGGCGATGCCGCCGCTGAGCGTGACGGCGTTGAGGCACTCGCGATACTCGAGCCCATCGATCACCGCACGGCGCGGCTGGTAGGCGGCCAAGCGCTCCAGGACGGGTGCGAGACGGTGGATGGCGTTCTCCCCCACCCAGTCGCGGGCGGAGTGAGCGGCGATGCCGCGGGCGGTGACGTCGAGCTTCATGGTGCCCTTGCACCCGCCCTCGACGCCGGCCGAGGTCGGTTCGCCGAGGATCGCGAAATCTGCGTCGAGCAGGTCGGGGCGCTCATCGGCGATCCGGGTAAGAGCGTTGTCCGCTGCGGCCACCTCCTCATGGTCGTAGAAGATCCAGGTGAGGTCCATCGGTGCGGAGTCGGCCTCGACGGCGAGCTTGAGGAACACCGCGACTCCGCCCTTCATGTCGCAGGTGCCCCGGCCCACGAGCTCCTCGCGGCCCTCCCTGACGCGGCGCCTCGAAGGCAGGTTCTCCGCGAGCGGCACGGTGTCGAGGTGGCCCGCCAGCAGCACTCTCCGGTCCAGGCCCCGGTGGGTGCGGGCGATGACGGTGTCCCCGTCGCGGAGCACCTCGAGATGGGGTGCATGGGCGCGCAGCGCCGTCTCGACGGCGTCGGCGAGCGCCCGCTCGTTCCCGGAGACGGATTCGATGTCGACGATCGCCGCGGTGAGGTCGACGATCTCGGCGTGGGGGTCGAGGACAGGAGCCATCCGGTTGCGCATGGCGGTCATCGTGCCATCTCGTCCTCGAGCGCTCCCCCGGCGCGCGCCAGGCGCAGCGCGACCGCCTCCGCATGGCGCAGCAGCTGCGCGCCGGTGCCGGGCTCGGCGGTGATCGCGGAACCCGGCTGGGCGGTGCTCACCGGCACGCCGACCATGAGTCTGCGCTCGTGGACGGTGCCGTCCACGCCGATCGGCGCATACAGCCCGTCCACCGCGATCGAGCCGGTGAGCATGCGCCGACGGGTGCCGCGGGAGGCCCAGGAATCCTTCTGCACCTCCCCGCGCTCGCGCCAGGCACCGAGCAGGGCGCTGCGGTAGGCGGGCAGGTCCACCGGCGGCAGGTGCGCCTCGAGCACGCCGTCGCACAGCACCGGATCCGCCTCCGCCCCGTGGACCGCGTAGCGACCGGCCTCCTCGTCGATGTCGATGTGCATGCGGGGCCCGGTGAACTCCAGCAGGCCCGCCTCCGCGAGAGCGAGCACCTGACGGGCACGCAGGATCGGAGGGCCCGAGGCCCAGGAGGCGAAGGCGTTGCGCAGGTGCCCGTCGATGTCCTGGCGCACGGAGTCGGTGGTGTAGGCCCCGAGATCGGTGAGTCGATTGACCTGGATGCGCAGGGCGATCAGCACTCGATAGATCAGCACCCAGGCCGCGTCGGGCTCGGTCGCGGCGCGCAGCGCCTCCTGCAGCACGTCCCGGGTGCTGCGAGGAGGGTGAGGGCTCTCCCCGCCCCGGCGACCGAAGGGGAACAGCAGCGCCAGCAGGATCTCGTCGTCCGCCAGCTCGAGGAATCCGGCTCGTCGCAGCGCACGGCGCAGCTCGGCGAACATCAGCGGCATCACCTCGCGCTCGTGGTCGACCCCGGCGGGGCGCACCGCGAGCTCGAGCACCCGCTCCCCCGTCAGGACCTCGGGGATGTAGGGCTCGGGCATCTTCGCCCCCAGATCGGGCTTGGGGCGGTAGACCATGCCGGAGCGGGAGCCGACCACCAGGCGCGGCTCGTCGCCGCCGGGGAGGTAGCGCAGCCCGGACAGCGCGGAGGAATCGGCCTGGAAGCGGCCGCCGGCGACCTCGGTGAGCATGCCGATCGCGTCGTAGAAGTTCAGCCCCATCCCCTGGACCGCAACCTTCTCCCTGCCCAGCAGGGCAGAGTAATCGACCTCGAGCGGGTTCGCGGGGCCGAGATGCACCAGGCCGTGCCGCTCGGCCGCGTCGGCCAGCTGCTGCGAGCGCGGACCGAGCGCGGTGGGGAGGTGCCCGAGCGCGAGGGCGACCGCATCGGCGCGCAGCACTCGTCCGTCGGAGAG
>JAAZLF010000661.1 GCA_012799425.1 Actinomycetales bacterium
CGTCGGCGCTTCGCCTCGAGTCGGCGACGTTTCGAGCCTTTGGTCGGCCGGGTCGCCCGCCGCACCACCGGCGGGGCGAGAGCCTCCCGCACAGCGGAGCCGAGGCGCTCCCGTGCCGCGCGCCGATTCTGTCGCTGGGAACGCTGCTCCGCGGCGGTGATGGTGAGCACCGTGCCCGCGAGCTTCGTCGAGAGCCGGGACAGGGCTCTGGACCGCTGGACCTCGTCCAGCGCGCTCGTGGTCGCCAGATCCAGGCTGAGCTGCACCCGGGAATCCGTGGTGTTCACGCCCTGCCCACCCGGGCCGGAGGCATGCGAGAACCGCTCCTCGAGCTCAGCTCCGGGGATCCGCAGGCCGCGCGGCGCCCCGGGGCCGGGTGTGACCAGCAGATCGTCCATCCGCCCAGTGTGCCGCACCGCGGGCCTTGTGCTCGGCGCGGCCCTGGTCATGCGCTCCCGCCGCCTATAGTCGTCGCGAGACCGGATGACGTGCTCCGCTGCCGGTCATCCGGTGGTCGAGCACGGCGAGGGCAGGAGTGACAGGCGTGACCGATGGGTTCCTGCGCAGTGAGGACGCCGCCCCGATGGCACCCGGCCTCGTCGCCGCGCTGCGGGGCACCGAGCTCGGCGTGCGCCGCGGCACGGTCGAGATCGCCGAGCCCTCGCCCCGCTGGGCGCAGGCCTTCGATGGCATCGTCGCGGCGCTCGAGCCCGCTCGGCCGGCAGAGGCGCTCGCGATCGAGCACATCGGCTCCACGTCCGTGCCCGGGCTGCCCGCCAAGCCGATCCTCGACCTCGCCATCGGCCAGCAGCCCGGCTCCTCCCCGCAGCCGCTGCATGAATGGCTCATGAGTGCCGGCCTTCTCTACCGCGGCGAAGCCGACGAGCGCCGCCCCGACCGGATCTACGCCCTCGAGCTCGAACCCGGGATACGCCTGGTCAACGTGCACGTCCTCGACCACGGCAGCGACCAGTGGCGCCGGTACCTGGCGTTCCGCGATCATCTCCGCCACCGCCGCGCGGACCGGGACGCGTACGGCGCGCTGAAGCGCCGGATCGCCCGCGAGCACCCCGAGGACCGGTTCGCCTACCTGCAGGCCAAGGCCGCCTTCATCACCGCTCGGAGCACAGGGCTCTCCTCCCCGGGGTAGCCACGGCGCGGCGTAGCGGACACGATGGGGCCATGGCAGATCCGACACAGACCCTGACCGCCGCCGAGGTCTCTGCGGCCGCGCTCGCCGACTGGCGACAGGACGGCGAGAGCCTCACCGCACGCTTCGCCGCCGGGGACTTCGCCACCGGTCTCGAGCTCGTGACCCGTATCGGCGCCTCCGCCGAGCAGGCGAACCACCACCCGGACATCACCCTCACCTATCCCGAGGTCAGCGTGGTCCTCAGCAGCCACGACGTCGGCGGCATCACCAGCCGCGACCTCGATCTCGCGCGCCTGATCAGCGATCACGCCGCGACGCTCGGAATCTCCGCCGCTCAGGGCTGAGCCCCGCCCGGCCGGCGCTCCGGCGCGCAGCGCTCACACGCCGGCAGGCACCGCCGGGGCGTCGCCCGCTGCCTGCTGAGCAGGGGCCGTGACGGTGCCGATCGACCATTGGAACCCGGGCGGCGTGCCGTTGACCTCCCAGGCCCCGATCTCGCGAGCCTTGTACACCCACGGGTTGTGGGAGGCGACGGTGCGGGCGTTGCGCCAGTGCCGATCCAGTGCCGACGTCTCCCGCACTGCCGACGCCCC
>JAAZLF010000662.1 GCA_012799425.1 Actinomycetales bacterium
ACGGGAGCGACGCCTGATCCGCTGAGCGCCCCGGGGTCGCGGGCCGCGGACCTCGGTCCCGGGCGCGGCGCGGGGCGGCTGGCAGGATGACGGGCATGACCGTGCTCGTCGCCTACGCGACCCATTCCGGAGCCACCCGCACCCTTGCCGAGACCCTCGCCGCGGCATTGACCGCCGACGGGCTCGACGTCGACCTCGCGGACATCGCCGAGAGCCCCGACCCCACCGAGTACGACGCCGTGGTGCTCGGCTCGGGCGTGCGCGTCGAGGCCGTCGAGAAGCCCGCCGCCAGCTGGGCGGCACTGCACGCCGACGCGCTCGCGGCGACGGCGTTCGCCTTCTTCTCCTGCTCAGGCTCGGCTGCCGACCCCTCCAAGGGCGGCCGACAGAAGGCCACCGACACCTTCCTGGCCTCCCTCCCTGTCACCCCGGTCGCGGTGAAGAACTTCCCCGGCTGGGTGCTGATGGACCGGATCCCGCTGCACGAGCGCGTGCTGCTGAAGTCCATGCGCACGCCCACCGGCGACTTCCGCGACCTGCCGGCCGTCGAGGCCTGGGGCCTCGAGATCGCCCCGCTGCTGGCGGGCTGAGGCCGGGACCGGTCACCAGCCCCGCTCGGCCAGGCGGTGCGGGGCGGGCAGATCGGCCACGCTGATCCCCACCATCGCCTCGCCGAGCCCGCGGGAGGCCTCGGCGATCACGGCCGGGTCGTCGTAGGAGGCGGTCGCGCGCACGATCGCGGCGGCTCGCAGGGCAGGGTTCCCGGACGTGAAGATCCCGGAGCCGACGAACACCCCGTCGGCCCCCAGCTGCATCATCATCGCGGCATCGGCCGGGGTGGCCACGCCCCCTGCGGTGAACAGCGGCACGGGCAGCGCGCCCGTGCGGGCCACCTCCTCGACCAGTGCGTACGGGGCGGCCAGCTCCTTGGCGGCGACGAAGAGCTCGTCCTCGCTCTTCGCCGCGAGCTCCCGGATCTGGGCGGTGATCGTGCGGATGTGGCGTGTCGCCTCGGAGACGTCCCCGGTGCCGGCCTCGCCCTTGGAGCGGATCATCTCCGCGCCCTCGGCCAGGCGTCGCAGGGCTTCGCCGAGATGGGTCGCGCCGCACACGAACGGGGTGGTGAAGGGCTGCTTGTCGATGTGGTGGACGTAGTCCGCGGGGGAGAGCACCTCGGATTCGTCGATCCAGTGCACGCCCAGCTGCTGCAGCACCTGCGCCTCGACGAAGTGGCCGATGCGGGCCTTGGCCATCACGGGGATCGACACCGCCGAGAGGATGCCCTCGATCATGTCCGGGTCGCTCATGCGGGAGACCCCGCCCTGGGCGCGGATGTCGGCGGGGACCCGTTCCAGGGCCATGACGGCCACGGCACCCGAGTCCTCGGCGATCTTCGCCTGCTCGGGGGTGACGACATCCATGATGACGCCGCCCTTGAGCGCTTCGGCGGCAGTGGGCTCGATGCTGCGGAGAGAGGAGGCAGGGCTGGTCATGGGGCGGTCCTTCGTCGCTCACGCGGCGCGGGCCGACGGCATCGGACCGTCGCCCCTCCCTGCACCACTTTGATCTAGGCCAAAAAGGTAGCACGGGTGCCGACGACGCTCATGGTCGGCCCGCGCGGGTGGTCGGCCCGCGCGGGCGCCCGCCCTACACTCGAGCGCGTGGAGACCCCCTCGCCCGCGCAGATCACCGGCACCACCGCCGCGGAGATCGCCGCGAGCGTGCGCTCCCTCGTCGAGCGCGGCGACCTCGCCCCCGGTGCACTCCTCCCGCCCGTGCGCAGCCTCGCCGAACAGCTCGGCATCAACCGCAACACGGCCGTGGCCGCCTACCGGCGACTCGCCCGCGACGGCGCGGTGGTCGCGCAGGGACGTGCCGGCACCCGCATCGCCGATCCGCGGCCCGTCGCGCAGGAGGGCTACGCCGACGCCGGCTCCCTCGCCCACCCGGGCACCGACGCCCCTGCGGGAACGCTCCGCGATCTCGGCACCGGCAACCCCGCCCCCGCCCTCATCCCCGATCTCGCGCCGGCACTGACCGGCGCCGTCGGCCGTCCCGTGCTCTACGGCGAGCCCGTCATCGATCCCGGCTTCGAGGCCTGGGCGCGTGCCTGGGTCGCACCCGACGTGCCCGACGGGGGTTCGACGCGACTGACGCTGACCAGCGGCGCCGTCGACGCGATCGAACGTCTGCTGACCCAGGCCCTCGTACGCGACGACGCGGTCGCCCTCGAGGACCCGTGCTTCCTGGCGAGCATCCAGACCGTCCGCCACGCCGGCTACCGGGCGCTGCCCGTCCCCGTGGACGCGGAGGGGATGACGCCGGACGGACTGCGCGCCGCGCTCGAGGCCGGTGCGCGGGCCGTGGTGCTCACCCCGCGCGCCCAGAACCCCACCGGCGCTTCGCTCAGCGAGGCCCGCGCGCTCGCGCTGCGCGAGGTGCTCGCCGAGCATCCCTACGTGCTCGTCGTCCTGGACGACTACTTCTCGTTCCTCTCGCGCCGCCCCTTCCGCTCCCCGCTGCCGCTCGGACATCGGCGTTGGGCGCTCGTGCGCTCGGTCTCGAAGTTCCTCGGGCCGGACCTGTGCCTCGCCGTGACCGCGACCGATGCCGGCACCGCGCAGCGGCTCGCGCTGCGGCTCAGCCCCGGCACCACGTGGGTGAGCCATCTTCTGCAGCGCCTCGCCCATGGCGTCCTCACCGACCCTGCGGCGCAGGAGCTGATCGAGCAGGCGGGGGAGCATTACGCGACGCGGAACGCCGAGGTCGCCGCGCTGCTGGCCGCACGCGGGATCGAGGTCGCGCCGGCCGACGGGATGAGCTTGTGGGTGACGCTGCCGAGTCCCGCGACGCCGGTCGCCGAGGGTCTCGCCCGCCGAGGCTGGCTCGTGCGCACGGGGGAGGACTTCCTCCTTGTGCCGGGCGCGGAACCCTCACGCCACCTGCGGGCGACCGTGCACGACCTCAGCGTCGCCGAGGCGGAGCGCTTCGCGAGGGATCTGGCCGCCGAGATGTGAGCGGAGCGGGTGCGGCGACACCCCCTATTCGATAAAGGGGTTACATAATCCGTCGGCGCTGATAGCGTGCTCATGTGCACGTCACCGCGACCGCTGGTAGGTCGCCTCGTCCGGCGCCCTCGACCACGGCGCCGTCGCCCTCCCTGAGGAAGGATCGTCCGCGCATGACCACCTCTTCCACCACCGACGCCGCCGGGCCGTCGCAGGCCGCGCGCCCGCTGCGTGTCGGCATCGTCGGCACCGGCGGGATCTCCCGCGCGCACCTGCCCGGCTGGAAGGAGCTCGGCGCCGAGCTGCACTGCTTCAGCCTCTCCGGCGCCGAGGAATTCGCCGCCGAGTCCGGCGCGAGAGTGCACGGCACCCTCGACGAGCTGCTCGGGGCGGTGGACGTCGTGGACGTCTGCACGCCCACGCCCGCCCACCCCGAGGTGGTGCGCGCCGCGCTCGACGCCGAGAAGGACGTGGTGTGCGAGAAGCCGCTGGCCCTGACCGCAGAGGAGTCGCGCGACCTCGCCGAGCACGCCGAGCGGGCGGGTCGCCGCCTGTTCCCCGCCCACGTGGTGCGGTACTTCCCGCAGTACGCGGCGGCGAAGCGCGCGGTCGACACCGGCGCGGTGGGCGAGCTCGCGGTGCTGCGCTTCGAGCGCACCGGGTCGCTGCCGGATCGCTCCTGGTACGGCGATGACGAGCTCTCCGGCGGCATCGTGATGGACCAGATGATCCACGACATCGACCAGGCGCTGTGGATGGCCGGACCGGTATCGAGCGTCTATGCCCAGCAGTCGATCGCCGGCTCCGACACCACGGTGCGCACCGCCCACGTGGTGCTCACCCACCGCTCGGGCGCGATCAGCCACTGCCGCGGCTTCTGGGGCCCGGCGGGCACGCAGTTCCGCTACACCTTCGAGCTCGCCGGCGACGGCGGCCTCCTGCAGTACGACAGCGCCGGCGATCCCGGGATCGTCTTCGACGAGGTCGCCTCGGCCCGCCAGAGCAGCGGTGACGGCTTCCTGCCCGACGTCTCGACCCTGCGCGACCCCTACGCCGCCGAGATCGTCGAGTTCGCCGCCGCGCTGAGAACCGGCGCCCCCACCCGCGTGGACACGGCAGACGGCGTGCTCGCCGTCGAGGTCTCCCGCGCCGCCCTCGAGTCCCTGCGCACCGGACGGAGCATCGCATGCTGACCGCACGAGAGATCGACCCCTCCACACCGCTGAAGGTCGCGCTGATGAGCTGCGCGCACACCCACGCCGTCGGCTACGCCGGACTGCTCGAGGCCCGCGCCGACG
>JAAZLF010000663.1 GCA_012799425.1 Actinomycetales bacterium
CCTCGATGAGCTCGAGCAGGTCCAGGGCCGCGGTGGTCGCCCCGGCCAGATCGCCGGCGCCCTCGAGCGCCTGCGCCAGCCGCAGCCGCAGCTCCCGCTCCGGATCGATGAGCAGCTGCTCGCGCACGCCCGGCAGGGCCGCCAGCGCCGCGCGCAGACGGGCCGCGTCGCGCCGGGGGTCGGCCAGGGTGCCGCGGGCGCCGGCCAGCGAGCGCCGTGCCACGGCACGCACCACCACCAGCAGCTCGGGGGACGCCTGCGGGGCCTGCCCGCGACGGCGGCCCGCGGCCCGGGTCTCCAGCGCGCCGCGTCCCCGGGCGGCGCCTCGCTCAGCGGGCCCCCGCTCGACCAGCACGGTCACCGTCGCCGCGGCCTGGGCGGTGAACCCCTGGCGGTGCAGCAGGGAGACGAGGTCTGCCGTGTCGCGCTGGATCTGCGCAGGATCCGCGATCGCCAGCGCGCTGCGCAGGGCGGTGCGCAGCAGATGGAAGCGCTCGGCGGGCGCGGCGGGCAGGTCCCGGAACTCCTCGGCGAGGGCGCGGGCCTCGCGGAGGTGCTCGGCATGGATCAGATCGCTCGCGCGGTGAGCGGCCTCGAGGACGCTGCGCGGATGCGGCAGGGGCAGCTCGGCGGGGCGCAGGGCGATCCGCAGACGGCTCAGATCCGGCAGCCCAGCGGCGGCCATGTCGCTGTCCGGGCCTGGGAGCGAGGAGGCGCCGGAAGTGATCACAGCACGAAACCTACCAAGCCCGGACTGGTCATCCCATGGACAGGTGTCCTCCGTACAATGACGGAGGCTTTCCGGTCGTGTGAAGAGAAGAGGTCGAGAGTGGCAGTGGATCAGGCAGGCAGCGCCGCGGCCCCGTCCCCCGCCCTCCCCTCGCCCGATCCTCACGCCTCGATCCCCCTGCGCGGACGCTATGCGGGCCACCTCCATCTCGACGAGACCATCACCCCCGTGCTGCGCACCGATGTCGATGTCGCGGCGTACGTGCGCAGGGGATCGGCTCGGCTCGAGGTCGACACCGCACAGCTCACGGCCGAGGCCCCCCTCGCGGAGGACGTGCGCCTGGTCCTCGGCGTGCTGCAGCGTCTGGAATCCTCGGCGCTCGCGGAATCCCGCGCGATGCTCGCCACCTCGACCGGCAACGAGGCCCGGATCACCGCCTTCCTCGCGACCTGGATGGTGGATCGCTTCTGGCAGTCCCGTGCGCTGCGGGATCTGCTCACCGGGGATCACCCGACCGATCGGCCCGCACCATTCCATCGCCCGGGGGTCGCGCAGGCCCTGCGCCGGCTGCACGTGGACCGCCTCCAGCCCCTGCTGAGCCCGTTGTGGACCGGGCTCGGCGGCGAGGCGGTGCCGGCCGGGCACATGGCACGGATGGCGATCCAGGAGGCCTCGTTGCAGGCGGCGCTGGAGATCCTCTCGCGTCAGGTCACCGGTGAGGCCCGACGGGTGCTCGAGGTGGTCGTCGAGCGGCACCAGGCCGCGGTCGACTTCTTTACCGCCGAGGCGATCGCCCGTGTGACCCGTTCGCGCCGCGAATCCGCCCTCGCCCGGCTGGTGCTGTCGCTCGGCTCCCCGCTCGAGGCCGGCGGGGTCCCCGATCCCGACCTCTCCGCGGCACTGGCGGTGCTCGGCGGCTCCGCGCGAGACCGCGCCGCCCTGCATCGCGCCCGGTACGAGATCACCCGGCTGCTGCCCGGTCCCGATCTCCCGGACCCCCATCTCGGCTCGCTGCCCCGCTCGGAAGTGTGACATGGCCTTCGACCTCGACCAGTTCGCGCAGTCCTCCGTCCCCGTCAAGTACGAGGACCTCGACTTCGACACCTTCGAGACCCAGCCGCTGGATGCCCAGACCCTGCGCTCGCTGCGCTACATGTGCGACGTCGAGTACCACACGTCCTGCTTCCTGCGCGATCTGCTGGTCACCCCGTCCCACCGCGAGGAGGACGCCGGCGGGTTCATGACCATGTGGAACCGCGAGGAGTTCTGGCACGGCGAGGCGCTGTCGAAGGTGCTCGAGCGGCACGGGATCATCGTCGACTACGACGAGATCAAGGCCAAGCGGGAGAAGCTGGGCTGGATGGGGGCGCTGGGCCCGCTCAAGCAGTCCGTGCTCTCCAACCTCGCCGGCACCGACTTCGTCGCGGTGCACATGGTGTGGGGTGCGGCCAATGAGCTGTCGGCCGTCGCCGCGTACCGGCGGCTCTCGGCGCTGACCGACCATCCGGCGCTGTCCCCGCTGCTGCGGCGCATCGCCCAGCAGGAGA
>JAAZLF010000064.1 GCA_012799425.1 Actinomycetales bacterium
CCCTGCGCAACTACCCCGACGTGCGCGAGATGTTCGACAAGTACGGCGCCGACGCGATGCGCTGGTTCCTGATGAGCTCGCCGATCCTGCGCGGCGGCAACCTGATCGTCGACGAGCCCCGGATCCGCGACTCGGTGCGCCAGACGGTGCTGCCGCTGTGGAACGTCTGGTACTTCCTGGCGATGTACGCCAACGCGGCCGGGCCGAAGGACGCCGAGGGCCGGCCGGCCGGCTACCGCGGGAAGGCCCGCTACGACTCCACCGACCTCATGGACCGCTACCTGCTGGCCCGCACCGGCGATCTCGCGCGCGAGGTGAACGAGGCGATGACCGCACTGTCGATCGCCGATGCCGCCGAGCTGATCCAGGACTACCTGGACATGCTCACCAACTGGTACGTGCGCCGCTCCCGCGACCGCTTCTGGGAGGGGGACGAGCAGGCCATCGACGTGCTCTCCACCTGCCTGGAGACCCTCTGCCAGGTCGCGGCACCGCTGCTGCCCATGGTCAGCGAGGAGATCTGGAAGCAGCTCACCGGGGGACGCTCCGTGCATCTGACCGACTGGCCCGATGCGGACAGGTTCCCGCGGGACGCCGAGCTGGTGGCACAGATGGACGACGTGCGCGCCATCGCCAGCGTGGGCAACTCCCTGCGCAAGAAGGAGCAGCTGCGCGCGCGCCTGCCGCTGGCCGAGCTCACCGTGGTCCACCACGCCCCGAGCTCGCTCGAGGCGTTCTCGTCGATCATCTCCGATGAGCTCAACGTCAAGGAGGTGCGCCTGCTGGACGTGGCGAGCGGGGAGGCCCAGGGCATGGGCGTCGAGCAGCGTCTGAGCGTGAACGCCCGTGCCGCGGGCCCCCGTCTGGGCAAGCAGGTCCAGACCGTCATCAAGGGGTCCAAGAGCGGCGACTGGTCCGTGGACGAGGGCGGTGCGGTCACCTCCGGCGGGATCGAGCTGGTCGAGGGCGAGTACTCGCTGGACCTCGTCGCGGGGGAGTCCTCCGCGATGGAGGGACGAGCCGTGGGCGTGCTGCGCGGCGGTGACTTCGTCACCCTCGACACCCGGGTCACCGCGGAGCTCGAGGCCGAGGGCATCGCCCGCGATGTGGTGCGCGCCATCCAGGCCGCCCGGCGCGGCGCGGGCCTGGAGGTCTCGGATCGGATCCGTCTGACGGTCGACGGCGACGAGAGCGTCGTCGCCGCTGTCTCGGCTCATCGCGATCTGGTGTGCGCCGAGGTGCTCGCGGTCGAGCTCGACGCCCCTGCGGCTCCGGTCGAGGGCGCTCACGAGGCGAGTGAGAAGGTCTCCGGCGGCACCGTGCGGGTGTCCGTGACCCGGGTCTGATCGCAAGCTCGTCTCGTGGGCGATGCAGGTCGGCCTCGACGGTCACCGCGCCGGATCTGCTCCGTCCGTCGTGAGCCGTGTGAGGCCGCATCTGTGGAAAACCTCCGCTTCGGGGGCCGACGTGGGATGCTCGGGTCCGAACAGAGGGATGAGGGGATGTGCATGGTGGGCAGACGCAGAATTCTCGGAGGCGCCGCCGCGGTGGCGTCTGTCCTCCTCGCGGGCTGCGGCGTCGGGCGCAGGCGGCTGGTGGCGGCGGTGGAGGAGGCCGTGGCCGAGGTCGAGGGCGTCCGCGACGTCGCGCTGGAGACCGGCATCGGTGGGACGTTCGAGCGGAGGATGAGCGGGACGGTCGCCGTCGAGGCGGGAGATCGTGCGGTGGGAGTCGAGATCTACGATGAGGCGATGAAGGCCCTGGTCACCGTCATCCACGAGGAACTCGACGACTCCGGAGGCCAGAGTTTCAGGGTGGGCGGGGTGAAGGCAGTGCTCACCGATGGTGAGGAGCTGACCGCGATGGTCCTCGACCCTGAGATGTCGATGCCGAACCCTCGCCTGGACCGGGTGACGGCAGGATCCTTCTACGAGAAGTACGGCCTGGGGTGAGGGGGACCGGCACCTTGATGGTTCATGCTTCCCCTCGGCCCACCGTGACCACGTGGGAGCTCGCCACCTGGGTTCCCTCGCCGAGATAGGAGCCGGTCAGCTCCTCCTGCAGCGCGGACAGGGTCGGGTCGGTGGACACCGCCCGATCGATGCTGCCGGAATACCCGGCATCGGCGCGTCCATCGGCGCCCATCGAGTCGTGGTTCGCTTCGAGGACCCGGAGCGGATGGAGGGAGGGGACGGGATATCCGGGCAGGGGCACCTCGAGCCGGTTCGGCGACTCCAGGGTCCCGCCGTCGACCTGTGCGCCGCCCAGGTCGAGGCCTGCGATCAGGTCGCCGCTGACCCCGTCGGCGCTGATCCCGGCGCCGTGGTGGGCGTTCACCGAGAGGGTGGTCGCCTGCGCCGGGACGACGGTCTGCACCGGTGCGCCGATCGCGAAGGTGTGCGTCACGTCGTAGGTGCCGGCTGCTCCGGAGGGGCTGTTGAAGGTGGGGTCTGCGGCCAGGTGGTTCGCGATGATCCCTCCCTGGGAGTGCCCCACGATCAGCACCTCGGCACCCGGCGGCACTCCGGCGGCCTCCATCGCGGCCCGTACATCGTCCATCGCGGCGGGATGCTGACCGGCCACCAGGCGCAGGTTCGAGCCCCATCCGCGGGAGTTGCCCTGGCCGCCGTACGAGCCCGGGACATCGAACACGCCTGCGCCCTCCGTGGGAGGCACCTGCACGATGTACGCCGGTTCGGCTCCGCTGGAGCGATGCACCTCCTGGATCCCGATCTGCCCGGCCGCCAGCGTCGCGCCGGTGGGATTGTCCATGCGCAGCGCGTCATTGCGCACGACCAGGTCCTGGAGCGTCCGCGGGCCCTGCGCGGGGGTGGGATCCGTGTGCACGGAATCGACGACACCGCCGGGACGGTCATCGAGGAGCGCGGTGTCCTCGCCGGTGACGGACTCGTAGACGCCGACGCCGGCCGAGCCCGACGTCACGAGGCTCGCCGCCACGACCTCGGCGATGGTCGGGACCCGCTCCCCGGTCGCCCACTCCTCGAGGATCCCGCCGAGGTGCTCGGCGTCGCGCTGGAACTGAGCGAGAGGGCCCGGGAGCCAGGGCCTGGGGGCAGGGAGGCCCTTCGGCGCCGGATCCGAGACCTCGGCGAGCGGGCTCGAGAGCGGCTCCGGGACGGCCGGCCCGGTCTCGGCCCGTGATGCGGCGTCCTGCTGATCCGCCTCGTGGCGCGCCTCGTCACCCAGGGCCAGGAGCTCCGTCCGCATCGTCTCGATCCGCTGCGCCGACAGCTGCGTCCATCCGGTGCGAAGCTGTTCGGCATCGGGGCCTGTCCAGCTCGCCGCGTGCACGGCATCGGCGAGACGGGAGGCGAGCCGCTCGACGTCGGCGGAGGCCGCGTCCAGACGCCCGGCATGGCTGCGCAGCTGCACCGGGTCCATCCCCCAGAACGCGCTCATCGCTCGTCCTCCCGTGCCTGGCAGGCAGCGGCGAAGCGCAGCCCCTGCTCGAGGATCGGGTGAAGGGTCCCGGCCACATCGCCCCTGCCCACCGGGTGGATGCTCGGCGAGTGACTCGACGGCCGGTCGAGGCGGTACAGACCGCTCCCGCCCGCCGCCCAGAGCCGGGACCAGGTCACCGGCAGCTGCGCCGGCACCCCGAGGGGATCGTGGAGCGTCAGCGAGAGGGACAGACGCGGGCCGGTCGCGGTCAGCGCATCCCGCAGGGAGTCGTCCAGACCCGGGAGCGCGCTCAGAGCATCGGAGGCGAGGACCCCTCGGCGGAGAGCGGACTGCACCGCGCCCCGCTGGGACGGAGTGAGCGACAACCCCTCCGAGTCGCGCCGTACCTCCAGATGCGGGGCGCCGAGCCCCATCCCGGTCTCATCGAGCAGGATGCTGATCCGCCGCGCCGCATCCCGGGTGCTCGCCTCCGACCACTGTGAGGGCTGGTCGCCGTCGGCGCTCTCGAGCGTCGCGGTGGTGCGGGCGAGGCCGATCCGGAGGCGGCGCGCCCGCTCGGCGTGCATCACCGTGACCACCAGCAGGGCTGATGCGGTGAACTGGCGCTCGAGCAGGCCGGCGCCGGAGGCCTCGGGGAGAGCTGCGGGGCTGCCTGCGGCGGCGCCGGCCAGAGCCCGATAGACAGGGTTCCAGTCTGTCAGCGGCACCCCAGTGCGGCGCACCCACTGTGCCGCCTGCCCCACGGTCGCGGTCAGCTGTGGCATTCCGTCCCTCCTCACGCCCGGCACGACCCCATCGGCCCCGGTGCTGTCGCCGAGGCTATGGAGGTGGCCGGCCCCGCAGGACGGGGACGGCCGCAGTGTGGATGGAGCGCTGGTGGGGAGGAACCTTCGTGCCGCCGCGCACATGCACCGCACGGAGGCGGACCCAGCCCGCGGCGGCGCATCGGTGATCGACCCCACGGCCGCTCGTCACCGAGGGGCCGAGGACGGCCGCGGCTCGTAGACTGACCGGCGACCCGTCCACGATGAACCAGGAGCCGCTGTGCCCCGTCCCTCCCGCCAGACCATGTCGCCCGAGCTGCGCGAGGTCTACGCGGCACTGCTCGAGCGCGCACCGGAGAACCGGATCGAGCCGGACCTCAGCCGCATCGCCCGCGTGATGGAGCTGATGGGGGACCCGCAGAACTCGTACCGTTCGATCCGCATCGCCGGCACCAACGGCAAGACCACCACCGCCCGGATCCTCGAGCGGATCCTGCGTGAGGCGGGGCTGCGCACCGGACGCACCACCAGCCCGCACCTGCGCTCGCCGGTCGAGCGCATCGCGATCGACGGGGAATCCATCGATGAGGAGGCGTTCCTCCAGGCCTACCGTGACGTCGAGCCGTTCGCGGCGATCGTCGACGCCGAGTCCGAGGCCGCCGGCGGACCGCCCCTGACGTACTTCGAATACCTCACCGCCATGTCCTTCCAGGCCTTCGCCTCCGCACCGGTCGACATCGCCGTGGTCGAGACCGGGCTCGGCGGCACCTGGGACGCCTCCGGCGTGGTCGACCCGGACGTCACGGTGATCACGCCGATCTCCCTGGACCACCAGGAGTACCTCGGTGAGACGATCGCCGAGATCGCGGGGGAGAAGGCCGGCATCCTCACTGCGCGGGCCACCGCTGTCCTCTCCTCCCAGCCCTACCAGGACGCCGCCGACGTGCTGCGCGAACGGATCATGGAGCTCGGTGCGGAGGCCGCTGTCGAGGACCAGCAGATCGGCGTGCTCTCCCGCACCCCGGGAGTGGGCGGCCAGATGCTGACCCTCCAGGGCATCGCCGGCCGCTACGAGGACGTCTTCCTCTCACTGCTGGGCGAGCACCAGGCCCGCAACGCCCTGGTCGCGGTCGCCGCCGCGGAGGCGCTGCTCGGCGATGGTGGAACCGTCCTGGACGGGGAGATGCTGAGCGCCGCGCTGTCGAGCGTCACCTCACCGGGCCGCGCCGAGGTGGTGAGACAGGCACCGACGGTCCTGCTGGATGCCGCGCACAACCCCGCAGGCGCTCTCACCCTGGTCGAGACGGTGCGGGAGAACTTCCGCTTCACCCGCACCGTCGGCCTCGTCGGCATCCTCCAGGAGAAGGATGCCGAAGCGATCCTCGAGGTGCTCGAGCCCCTGCTGGACGCCGTGGTCATCTCTCAGTCGAGCTCGCCGCGGGCGCTTCCGGCCGACCGGCTCGCGGACCTCGCGCGCGACATCTTCGACGACGAGGACCGGGTCTTCGAGCAACCGGGCCTTCCCGACGCCATCCAAGCCGCGGTGGATCTCGCCGAGCTGGACGGCGACCAGTTCGGAGGAGTGGTCGTGGCCGGCTCCGTGACGCTCGTGGCCGAGGTGCGCGACCTGCTCGGCGTCCCGGAGGAGGACTGATCATGGCCGTGGACCTCACGCCCTCGCCCCGCCCCCACGGCGCGCAGCGGATGATCTCCGCGACGATCCTCGTGATCGAGGCGTTCGTGGTGTTCTTCGCCGTTCTCGTCGCGCATCAGCTGGCGCCGGGGGACCGGCTCCTCACCTGGACCTGGGGGCTGCTCGCCGTGCTCGCCCTGGTCGCGTGCACCGGGATGCTCAAGCGGGGCGCCTGGCCGTACTGGCTCGGGCTGGTGCTGCAGCTGCCCGTCCTCCTGCTGGGTCTCCAGGTCACCGCGATGTGGGTGGTGGGCCTCGGGTTCGGGGCGCTGTACGCCTACGGCATCTTCAAGGGGCACCAGCTGGACGCGGAGAAGGACGCCGTGGACGCCGAGGTACGGGCGACCCGTGGTGAGGAGACCGGCGAGCAGTCCGGCTGAGGCTCGCTCGGGCTCCGGGAGTGCTCGGCGCGGAGAAAGCGCGCGCTCGTGGGTACCCTGGTGTCATGACCGCACAGCGCACACTAGTCCTGCTCAAGCCCGATGCCGTCCAGCGCGGCCTGCGCGGGGAGATCATCCGCCGCCTCGAGGCGAAGGGCTACGGAATCCTCGCCCTCGCTCAGCGCACCGCCACCGCGGAGGAGCTCGCCGCGCACTACGCCGAGCACGAGGGCAAGCCCTTCTACCCCGGCCTCGTCGACTACATGGGCTCCGCCCCGCTGGTCGCGATCGTCGCCGAGGGCGAGGGCGTGATCCCCGGGTTCCGCTCCCTGGCCGGTGCCACCAACCCCACCGAGGCCGCGCCCGGCACGATCCGCGGCGATCTCGCCCGGGAGTGGGACCTGCCCGTCATCCAGAATCTCGTCCACGGCTCGGACTCCGAGGAGTC
>JAAZLF010000664.1 GCA_012799425.1 Actinomycetales bacterium
CGCATCGGTGCCTCACGTGCGCACCGGGCGCGCTCTCAGGAGCGCGGGGTGGGCGCGGGCCTTGTCCGACGCGGCTGCATAAGCAGGAGCCGTCGAGTCACCCGGTCATCCTACCGCGCCCGCGCGAATGCCCGCAGGGCGCTCCGCGGCGGCACGGCGGCCGTGGCGGCACGGCGGTGCGCATGCGCGGAGCACGGGACCGCTCAGACCCCGAGCACGGCGGAGATCAGCAGCAGCACCAGCACCGTGCCGATCGTCGTGATCAGCACCGTGTCGCGGGCGAGGTTCTCCGAGGCCCGATACCGTGCGGCGGCGACGTACACGTTCTGCGCCGTGGGCAGGGCCGCCATCACCACCACCTCGTACAGGGCGGTGCCGCGCAGCCCCAGCAGCAGCGCCACCCCGAGCGCGATCACGGGCATCAGCAGCAGCTTCGAGGCGGAGGCGACGGCGATCAGCCCGCGATAGCCGTCATCCTTCGCGAGCGGCCGCGAGCCGTACAGGGACAGCCCATAGGCCAGGAGCATCGCGGGGATCGCCATGTCGGCGAGCGACCTGACCGGCTCGAGCGCGATGGGCGGGATCTGCACCCCGGCCAGCACCAGCAGCAGGCCGACGGAGGACGCGATGATGGTGGGGTTCGCGACGATGCTGCGCAGCACGCCGGCGGTGCCGGGGGAGTCCTCCACGGTGACGCGGTGGAGCACGAAGAGGTAGAGCGGCGTGTACACCGCTTGCTGGAACAGGATCACGGGCAGGGCGTGGGAGATGTCGCCGAGCACATAGGCGGCGATCGGGAATCCCATGTTCGCGCCGTTGACCACTGAACCGCTGATGGCGGTCATGATCAGGTCCGCGCCCCGGCGCTTGGTGAACACCGCGACGGCCAGGAGCACGATCACGCCGGTGAGGAGACCGGAGATGGCTGCGACCAGCATCGGTCGCGAGAGCACCTCGCGCACCTCGGATTCGAGCAGCCCGATCAGCACCAGAGCGGGGGAAGCGATGAAGAAGGTGGAGCGGTTCAGGACGTAGCGGCCATGCGGGCCGAGCACACCGGTGCGGCCCACCACCCAGCCCACGCCGATCATGGCCCAGACGATGAAGAAGCCGGCGAGAACCCCGCTCACAGCAGAGTTCGGGAGGAAGTCGTGATCACCGGACCGATCCTAGACCACCTGCAGGAAAGGGCCTTCCCGCGTTCAGCTGCCGGACGGAAACTGTCACAGGAGGTGGGGTCAGCGCATCCCGTGCGAGGTGCGGCCGTCGATCTGATCGTCCATGCCGGGAACGGGCTGCGCGCCGTCGGAACCGAGGGCAACGATGCGATTGCTCTCATCCACGTGGACGACGCGGGGACGGTGCGCGGAGACCTCTGTCTCGTCCAGCTGCCCGTACGCGATGATGATGACGAGATCGCCCGGAGCCACGAGATGAGCCGCTGCACCGTTGATCCCGATCACGCCGCTGTCGCGCTCACCCTCGATCACGTAGGTGATCAGGCGATGACCATTGGTGATGTCGACGATCGTGACCTGTTCATTCTCGACCAGCCCCGCGGCCTCCGTGAGGGCAGGGTCGATCGTCACCGAGCCCACGTAGTGCAGATCTGCCTGCGTGAC